>JAZDEE010000074.1:0-10753 GCA_043809065.1 Candidatus Omnitrophota bacterium
TGGATATCGTGGATCGTGGGATAGAATATTCCGGACAGACAAGTCCTGTCTGACGCGGAGCGCCCCGGTATAACAATCTTGCTGAGCAATCTGGATGCTGTTGGATACATCCGGAGGGGCGCGTCCCGCATAGGCAATCCAATACTGAATCGTAAAACCAACCTCCGCGGGTTTTATTAAAAGACCGGATGAAGCAAAATTACCAAAGCTATATTGAACAAACACCGCCGGCGAACAATCCCCTTTCCCAATAGCGGCTATCCCCGGACAACGATCATCACTGGTATCTACGGTCTCTGTGCAAGAAGTTTTCACTCTGCACCCTACCGGCAATGGGGTCTGCCCCCTTTCCCCGCTTACCGGGCTGGAACAGCTTCCTCCTTGTTTACCAAGTATCTCCTCTGCCGCAAACAACTCTAAATCTTCTTTTGTGCATTCCTCCGGCAAAGAGCCGCGAAGCTCCGCCATCCTGATTTGCATTAAGACCTTGTCGTGCCGATATTGCCAAAGTGAATTTTTCTCCGCTCCCAGCAGCCGATTTGTAAGTTCACAATTCATTGCTTCTAATATACGCCCCATTTCCGAATCACGGTTCCTGCCCACAATATCCCGCAAATGGATTAAAGCTATATATTGATAAGTTGGAATAAAAGAAAGTATAGCATCCCTTTTAGAGTGCTTTTTTATTGATATCAGTGTTTCTTCTAAATTCCCCTCCGAAGAAATCATTCTGTTTTCGTCTAATACTTGACACATTACTTCAATCTGTTTATCAGAAGCTCCTGTGCGGGCTGTTAATTCTTCTCTATCTCTTTTCCCTTCATTAATTAATTCCCCCAAAGCCTGCAGTTTTTTGTAGTTTTCTAAAATTTCTTTTAACTCTTCATCCTTTACCTCTATCTCTATTTTTTTTCGCCCATCTTTTTGCGTAATGCTAATGTTGATATCATAACCTTCCCTCTGTACTTTTTTTGCCAGAACTACATTTCTATATTCCGCAAAACTCCAAACTATGTCCCGACCAAGGTACATTCTCATAGAGCTAAGAACGTGAACTCCTATATCCTCTAATTGGTTGTTACTCATATGTCTTGTTAACAACTCATAGACACTCAAATATCGCCTACTCCGGCGAAGGAGCCTCTTTATTTCCTCCTTTCTTTTCTCCCATTCTAAAGGCATAATTGCCGCATAGTCCATCAGCATCTTATACAAATTGGGATTACATCTGCAATCCCAATCTGTAGAATGAAACAAATCTCTATTTTTGTGGTGTAAAAAATAATCATGCCATCCCAACATCCCTTTATAACAAAGCCCTGAGCCAATAGCAGGTTCTTTAACAACCTCTGCTATTTCAAATAAATGTGCTAAAAGAACTATTATTTTAACATCTTCATCACTAACAAAATCCAGCCCTGCTCCTCTATCAAACCTATCCACACTCCTATGTACTCCGGCCCACTCATCCATACCTCTTTGCAGTTTATGCAAGATTTCACTATTTCTGTACGGTTCAGTCACCAATTCCAGAAACACTTCCGTAATATCCTTACCAAAGCCATGTAACATCGGATATTCTTTACACATCCATTGCCAATGATTTTCATACTCCGAACCTATCCTGCTCTCGGTATTCAACTGCCCTTCTAATTCCAGATCCCGCTTATTAACACTAATCACTAATTCACAGATTTCCGTATCCGTTTTCTCATATTTATCTGTCAGTTTTACAGTTAAACCGATTTTTTCCTTATAGCAGAAAAGTTCTTCCTGAAAATCATTTATATTTATATATCCTTTTTCTTTATACCTGGTAACAAGATTTACGATACTGGATCCCAGGTATTTTTGAAGAAAATGCAGGCTCTCTTCAGGATTATTGCTATAGTTCACAAAGTCCCTTAAATCTTCTATCGGAATACCATAATGCAGATAATCAAATACCATGCGTTGAATAAACTCTGGAAAGTACCCATAAACTGTGCACATGTTTTTCCCGATTCTAATCGCCCTTGTTAAATCTGAGTCCCTTTGAAAAAAATATGCAGCCTGTTCTATAATTTCCTGGCAGTGCCACTCGCATAGGTTTATATATTTTAAAAAATGAACTATCTCTGATGGAGAAACGCCTGATATATTTTCAATTGTTTCTTGAGATTTGAAGTCCCCTTGAAAAACTACCTTTTCTATCAAAGTCCTTATCTCAGCAGTCTTTTTCTGTTGAGCTAATAACAGTACTGTGGACTTTTCTTCTATCGGGCTGCTGCCTTTTTCCCACGGCTCTATCTCGATCAGGTTGCATGTCTCTTCCAGCTTCTGCATGTCTTTTTGCACAAGATTAAGCAGTTTTTCTTTTAATCTTATCTGAGTGGTTAAAGTCCCCCGCTGGTTTTCAGAAACGTTCCCCTGCTGATTACATAACTCCCGAATTGTGTTCGCCAAATTGTTTAGATGTCTTTGTCTGACCGCAATTGAACTCTTCAGTTCAGACAATTTAGCCTGATGAAGCGTCTTTATGCGGCGTTTCTGCTCTTTTATCTCCTGACTTAAAGCTTTCTTTAAACTACTGCCACTTGCCCCAGGCTGCGCACCTTTGACTATCTTATTCAGGACCTCGATAGTCATAAAGTGCCCCTCTCTCCAGGCCTTACCTAACATCTGAGACGGTAAATCAGAACACCCTGTCTTTATCCGGCTTAGATAATTATAATCTTGCTGTAGTCTTATTAAATCTTCCTTAGCCCGCATTATTTCAAAAAGCGTTATCGGACTGCTGGAATTCAGTTTCTTCAGCAGAGACATTGTATCTATGGGGTCAGACCTTAACATTAGACAAACACTGCTTGAGAAAAATAAACGTCTAATGTTGAGGTCTGACCCCATTTTGGCGCTGTTCAAAATAGGTGAATTATTCTCCACCCAGTATTGCAGCACTTGATATAGGGTAATCTTTTCCACTGAATGCTCTATTGCTGAGGCAGGAATTTCTATATTCCCGGCCGTTTTCACCCAAGCCCTAATCACACCAGACTTTTCAACTATAATCACATACCGGAAGTCAGCTTGCTTTTCTCCTTTTAATGGGCTGGAAGAAAATTCTTTTTTTGTTTTAGTAAACTCCCCTGTTTTTTCATCATAGACCACCTGCTGCGGCTCTGCGGGAAGCGCAAAGCCTGACTCCGCAAAACCTTTAATCTGCAAACCTTCCTTGCCGGCTTTAAAGGGCATATAACCGCGCAAGGTGCCCCGGCCCTGGCCGCGGATTATTTTGCGCGCTGCTTCTTCGGTTAAGGACGGTAATTCCTGTGACTTAAAGAAGGCATTCAGCTGTTTACTTCCCTCTACTGAGACTGTCCCCACATTCGCGCCCGGGCCGCCCGCGCCTAAAGGCATGTCGGCGATTTTTGTCCCTTGCGCTTGGACCACCCCGGCTATCGGCTCTAAGGTGTAGGGGCTTACTGCGCGTAAGGTTTCTCCGTACTCTGCATACATATCCCGGACCACCTGGTAATCCTGATATTGCGGATGGGCTGGATCAAATACCTTGCGCGCGTATTTCCGCGCGTATTCCGGCGCGTCTTTCTCTTCCCGCGCGTCCAAAGTCAGGGTTAACCACCGGCGGCATAAGATATCCCTTATTTCCACATATCTCCGCACGCATCTTACTACTGTCTCAAAATCTTCCCGCTGTAAAGCCGCTGTATATTCATCGGTTAAAACCATATATTCCCATAATAGCGGCAGCGCCTGCGGGTCATTATCCCGCAGGAGGTCGGTCCACATATTATTATTCAAGGCCGCGGTTCTGCCTGCTGCCGCTTTGCCGTTCTCGTAATCCTTACCGGCCTGCGTTAAGGCAAAATGCTCTTCCACCAAAGGCAGCTGCTCATCACTCAACAGTTGGATGGAAAATGCCGCGTAGGGGTTGTTCATCCTGCCTTCGGCGTCTTTTATCCCGGACAGCCAGAAGTGCCGCCAGGCCCCGCCGGTCATACAGCAAATATGCCCCTGCCCGCCGGTTAATCCGCCGAGTTCATCATTTTCTAATTTTACGGCTAAGCTAAAGATATCGGCCAAAGATAACCCTGCCCCGCTGAGCATACTCGCCGCGGCCAGCAGGGCGACATTGAACACATTGGACGATTCCATTCCTCCGGCCAAAGCCATCGGCGAGATACTTTCACAGATAATTTTTATCCCCCGTAAACCAAAGATGTTCATAAAGATATAGGCAGCGGCGTCTTTTTGCCCATAGGGAGTCCGGCCCGGCGCGGTCAACTTGATCGGTTCTGTAACTATGTATGGATGATCTTCGATTATGCCATAGTCTTCGGCAACATATTCTATTACGTCGGGATTCCTGGAAAGTTCAAAACGCACCTTAGTAGTAAATTCACTGGCTATGGTAGGCGTGGAAGGAATGTCTTTGATCTGCCGCGCGGCCGGCGCGGTAAACCTGCGCTGAAACTCCGGCAAATCCAAAGATGAGCCGCACATATCTATTCCCCGCAGATGGCCGGTGATGCTTAACTCGATGCCTTTTGCCCCGGCTTCAGCCAGTATGCGCAAGACATCCGCGGCGGAACGAGTCGGGTTGATAATGCCCGCTGGCAGCGGCCGGCCAAACTCGAATTTGTATTTCGGCCAGAACAAGAGTCCCCGCGCTTTTTTTATCCCGGAAGAAACATAATCTTTCGAGCGCAGACCTTCTATGGGGTCAGACCTCAAAATTCCAACTTCATCAATCTGTGTTTGTCTAATGTTGGGGTCTGCCCCCGTTTTTTTTGTTGAACTGCTGGCGCTGTTCAAAATGGGCGAATCATTCTCCACCCAGTATTTCAGCACTTGATAATATTCATCTTCAACTCTATCCGTATCCACAATATTATATAAGGCCATTGTCATAGCGGCCGCGGCCCGAACATCTGCTTCTTTTTTAAGCGCTTCCTTTAAGGATAAAACCTGCGCTTTAGCCTTGTGCCCCAGTGAGGCTAAGCCGTTCGCGGCGATTATTCGCAGTCTGCTGTTTTTGCTGGTAAGCCATTTTTTACAGCATTTTAACTCCAATGGATCAAAACAGCATTTCACAAAAATAAATATTACTTCTCCGAATCCCAAAAGCCGCAATCCCCATAAGAGAATTGCAGATGATTTATGGCAATCCACCGGCATATAAAGCCAGGAGAATCCCCCCGCGATTATACTCTTAATTATAGCTGGCAACGCCTCGCCGCACGCAACAGCCGTCCCCAAACCAAGCAATCCTAAACCAAATATAAATGGATAACCCCACAGACACATTGGAAAAGACAGAACATAAAATTTCTTAGCTTTTACCGGCAGACTGACCAAGATATTCTTTACCCCATTTAATACCCTGCCGAATCCATCTTTTGTCTTTACTGCTTCTCTGACCGCGGGAATACATCCAAGAACAAAAATATCTTTTAAACAGTCGGGAAGAGACCCCAGTATATCCAAAGCGTGTATATATTCATCCGCGTCTATTTTCTTCAGCCATTGGCGCAAGTCATCCTGAGGCAACTGCCGCCCAGACCAATCCTCACCCGCCAAATGGTCCATATCCGATAAATACGTAAATCTGTATAAGATAACATCGTGATAATGTTTATGGTCTCTTTTTTGCTGTTCAACCTCGGCAGTAATTCTCCGGACCTGCCCATCCACATCAGAAGAAATGCCGTCTTCAGCGTTTTTGTGTAACTGATAAATAAGGTTCCATCCCCTCCGCTTATAGTACTGTTCTATCTCCTGCGCGAAGTCTCTTTTCTTACGCTCCGGTTCTTCAGTGACTAACGCCGGAATAGTTTTCCGGGAAGTCATTAAAAGAAGCCTCTGAAATGACCTGCGCGCGGAATCAGGTGAATCCCTAAATATAATCGGTAAAATCTTCTCCAAATGCGCGTAATTTATATTCTGTTCCGCAGAAGATAAAACCACAGGCAACCCCAGGAGTTCCTCCCGAACTTCCGACTGCATAATACACTTTTTCAACGCCCCGCAGACATTCAAGATGTCCAGCAGAAAAACCCTGACCATATCCCTGTCCACAACAGGCAGTAATTTAAGGAAAGGAACAAAAAACTTGTATTCTATCGTCGGTTTATCCTGAGAAAAATTTATCATTCGCTGATGTTTAGCCGTAATGTCTCTAAAGTTTAATCTCGCCCCTGTTGAAAGAATATATCTTTCGACCATATCCTCATCAGCAATCAAAGTTCCCTCGGGCACGCCCAAAGCGCACAAATATCCATCCAGAAAACCCGCCGCGAGAAACATATTTAGCTTTTGTAAATCTTCAATCTCCTCACTTCCCCTGTCAATATGAACATGCTGTGTTTTGCAATGCGTTGTTGTCTCCCGCATAAGAAAGTCCACAACGGCTGCCACATCCGGAGAATTATTTTCACATACATCCGTCCTCTTTTCGTCTCGCACTGTTTTTTCCAATTCAATCCCAAATTTTTCCACCGCTTCATCAGGCAGGATGTTTCGGGATAACTCCGGAAATATCAGAGGCTCGATAACCTTATATCGCTCTTCCACGCGGCTGTCCCCGGCTTTTTTCACCCATTCGTTGATAAAACCGAACTGCCGTATCTCTATAAAAGGAACCAGGCTCTCCAGAATCTTAATCAGCCTTAACGCGCTGTCTTTATCCCGCTCTTTAATCTGTCTCAATATCGCCGCTATCCGCTCTATTTTTACTCTTTTATCCGCGTATATACCCCAGAAACTTTTTTTCGCTAACACCGCGTTCGGCTTTTTCAGTCCTTTTTCATTTAGGGAGGCATACATATAACTCTTGGCAGAAACCAGGGCGTTTACCTGTTCCGTTAAAAAGGTTATAATGTAATCCACAAATTGTTCCGCGGGAGTGGTCTGCTCAAATATCTTCCACAACATATTTATTAATATCAGTCTTTCCTCATCTGTCCAGATATCATAGAGTTTTTCTTCTTTAAGCAGGCCGGATATTTCCTCTGCCAACTTATAGACCATTTTTCCATCCGCGTCCTGAGGGATATTTTTTGTTCCCGGTTTATCTTGCGCGACATTTCTTACATATTTATACGCGGCTGTCTCTTTTGGTGATTCTGCGGCTATTTCCACTCCCTGTTTCTTTTTGTTATCCTGTAAAAATGCTAAATATCTTTCCATAACCGCATACAAATATGTTTCCCCGTCCCTTTTACTGTCTGCCGACCTTAACCCTCTTAGCCAGCTTAAATTGCCGCGTAAAAACTGTTCCGCTTCATTTAAAGCATACGTGTTAACATCCTCCGCGCCAGGCAGAATTATCTCCGGACGCGGCTCTTCTTTTCCGGAATCTATATTTTTTGGACTTTTGTCCTTCGCAGAAGAATATATTCCTATACTGCGCGCGAGGCTAAAAATATCCTCCGGTGAAGCATTTCCTGAGATTATTGCTTCCTGCAGTTTCCGGTAGGAAGCAGCTGTATTTGAGGCCTGCTCATCTTTTGAACATACAGTAATCTTTTCCGCTGAATGCTCTATTGCTGAGGCAGGAATTTCTATATTCCCAGCCGTTTTCACCCAATCCCCGATCACACCAGACTTTTCAACTATAATCACATGCCAAGAGTCATTTTGCTTTTCTCCTTTTAATGGGCTGGAAGTTTTGTCCGGGCGAAAACATGGTTTCGCCCCTACAGTATATCTGGATCTTCTTTTATAATAATTCCGGTCAAATATCTTATTCTCCGGGTTGTCCAGATAATCCACAACCCGCAGGCCGTCTTTTATCTCTTTGGCTTCCTTAATATTATGCAGGATGATGCCGGTCCCGCCGTTCTCCGGCGAATACGCTTGTTTAGGCCGGCCATTTTCGTCAAGGATGGCCTCATTATTTTTATCCCTCTGCTCATTGGGCAAAATACCTTCCTCGATAAAAAGGTCTCTCCGGCGCTGGCCGGCTGCCGCGCGCACTCCTTTTAACCAGGTGATATCCCCGGTAGGTATTTCCGGCGAGATTATTCCCGCGGCCGCTTTATCCTGGCTGATGGACAACGGCATTTCCTTTTCGGTTAAGGCCCTGGCCATATCGTAAATCTGATAGAATCCATATAATCGGTTATGAGCTACTCCTCTTCTTCCCTTGGTCCGCGCCAGTTCTTCCTGAGCAAATTTATCCAGTTTACGTTCGATCTTTCCCTTTTTGTCCTTGGTGGCTAAGGTCTCCAGTAATTTCAACTCTTCTTCGTCCAGGGCCAAAGGAAAGCCTCCTTTTTCCTTAGTCGGGTTGGCCATTAGTTCAAAAAAGACATTGATGGCCGGGTTTTCTTTTCTTATGGATAAGTACGCCCCGAACATCTCCGCGTCCAAAGCCGTTCGCGGATGTAAAAGAATTAAGTCATTGATCCTTCTGATACAGCCGATCCGGGCGCCTTTTTCATACACATACTCAAACACCGGTTTCGGTAAATTACGCTTTTTGCCTTTCACACTCAATAAATACGCCTCCGGCCCCTTTATCCAGACCAGTTCCATAAACGCGTATCCATGATTATAACTGACTCTCTGTTTATCTTTCCTCGCTGTAGGAACAACCTTGCCGTTTTTGTTTATCTCAAAGCCTACCCCATAGCCGCCGGCCACAAACACTATATTGTCCGGGTTAAATCCGAAAAACGGCCGGCCGGATATCTTGCTGGGATGGGCAAACATCCGGTGCGTCCTTTTTTTAATCTCATCCGAGACGCTCACGATTATTTTCATATTCCCGCTAATCCGGGCGATTTCTTCCGCGCTTAAATTATACGGGGGCTTCTTTAAATCCAATATCCCCTGCTCCAGGGCCAGAAACTCCCGTTCCCCAATGCTTAATTTCATGGCGTATTTAGGGAAGTTTTCTTTCTTTACCAGCCCCATTGCCTCCGCTATTCTCCAGATGTCCAAATTGGCCAGGCGGTAACTCTCTTTCTTAGGCAATTTAATCCCTAATTTATCCAGACTGCTTTCCATCCTGCTGCCGGCCCCGGCCAGGGGCATCTGCAGACAAAGCTCGCCTCTTTTCAGCGCCTCTATTGCCGCCTGATCATCCTGATAATCCTCCACCGCTTTTATCGGGGACAATCTGAGTTTACTGATTATGGAAAGCGCCCCTTTGGCGTTGGCCCCATTGATTATCTCTTCCCAGACCGCCCGGTCATCTCTATGTTTGACCAGTTGTCCGCGTTTGCCTCTTAAGAAACGCTCTATCCTGTTGGCTAACCCCTTGGTCCCCCAGCTCGCTTTCAGGCGGGCCACGGCTTCATCGGACATGTCCCACTGCTTAACCTCTTGTTCTGTGGACTGTGGACTGCCTGTCCTCGTGAGAGGATGGACTGTGGACTTATTCTCTATCGGGCTGCTGTAATCCCCTTGACTTTTCTCCAAAGATAAACTATACTTTTCACAGTACGTAAATTCAGGAGGCATCATTATGCTTAAAAGATTCAAGGTCATTATCGAAGCCGAAATAGAAGCAGGCGGATATAGCGCGCACGTTCCCGCCTTACCAGGATGCGCATCGCAAGGCGAATCCATACGGGAAACTCTGGGTAATATTAAGGAAGCCGTCAAATTATATATTTGGTCTCTTAAGGACGACGGACTGCCCATTCCCAAGTCTGACGTAAATGTGGTAATGAAAGAAATAGAAGTATCCGTATGACCAAGCTGCCTCATCTTTCCGGGAAAAAAGTAATTCGCGCCCTCGAAAAAGAGGGATTTTTTATTAAACGGCAAAGCGGCTCCCATGTAATTATGCGGCACCACAATGACCTCAGCCGAAGATGTATCGTTCCTGTTCATGGTTCTACCCCCGTAAAACCCGGAACCCTTCATTCCATCCTCAAAGGTGCCCAAATCTCTTTGGAAAAATTCATCCGGCTGTTGTAGATACCGCTTAGATTGTCCTTTAAAATAGGGACAGCTGCCATTTCCTTTTTTAATTAAGTGAACTGTCCCCGGAATTTGTTGTTTCTTTCCCATAAACGATAAACTATAAACCATAAACCACTTTAATGACCCCGCAACCAGGGACCCCCTTGAGGCGGCAAGAAGGGTTTGCGCCTGGCCGCGGATGTCAAAAACCTGCTCTACTATAATAGGACTGGAAGAAATAGAATTGTCGTCTTTTCTGCCGGCAGGCTGTTGCGCATTATCGCCGCTCTGAGGCTGAGTTGAACCAATTGTCTGCCGATATTCCATAGCTCGGCGGATAGCATTTTGCGCAAACATCGCGCAGGTTTTGCCCGGACGCTCCTGCAAACCACGGCTCCAGAGATATTCATCCAGTTCCCATAGCCCGCCGGAGAAGACACCATTGATCTCTATTACGACAGGGGTTAAATCTTCTTTTCTCACCATGATATCCACACCGCAATAATCCATCTGGTCATCCTGGCGATATATACCTGCATTCTTTGTTAGTTTATTCCCCGCGGCTTCCACTGCCTGAGCAACCTTAATCGCCGCAGCCTCTACCCGCGCGTATAATCTTGCGGCTTCATCAGAGGGTAACCCTAACTGCTGAGCCAAACTCTCATAATCTATCCCCCGCGCAGACAAGCTGATATTGATGGGTTTACCCGCTTTATCTATCCGCACAGTAGTAGTCATTACTGCCAATTTATTATCCGCGCCGCGCACAACAAAAACCCGTAAATTCCAGTCTTGCAGATAATCTTCTTTCTTTACAAAAACAGTAGTAATCATTTCCTGC
>JAZDEE010000075.1:0-19138 GCA_043809065.1 Candidatus Omnitrophota bacterium
ATCGCTGAACATGGGATGGCCATTCTTAACGCGCGGGAGAATTTAGGTTTTAGCGCGGATATTAAAAGCGATTGTCATAATCTTAGTTTTGCCTCGGCCAGGTGCCTTTCTGCTTCTGATAATATAAGTATGATGCGTGATGTTACCCGCGGCGGGCTGGCCACGGTATTAAATGAGATTGCCCAAAGTTCCGATTTAGGTATAGAAGTGGACGAAAAAGACATTCCGATGCGGCCCAGTGTGCGTAAGATGTGTGATATATTAGGATTTGATCCTTTATATGTAGCCAACGAGGGTAAATTTGTCTGTTTTGTAGACAAAAAGGATGCGCGGAAAATTCTACAGGCAATGGGCAAAGAGGCGCGGATTATTGGTAAAGTTACTTCTGTCCATAAGAAAGAAGTTTATTTAAAAACCAGTCTGGGTTCATCCCGGATTCTGCCTATGCTGGAGTCTGACCAGCTGCCGCGCATTTGTTAAGAGAAGCTTGAAACTGGGGTATGAAAATCGGAAGCTTGAAGTTGAAAGCTTGGAACTCGAAAATAAATTTCTAGCTTCAATAATTATTGTCACAATGTAATAGTAGCCGATAAAATGAAATCAGCATCTTTTGGAAAAATACGAGCGAAAACCTTTCTGGCGGTTTTGTGCTGCGCGTTAGGGGTGGGTGGGACAGGATATTACACCTGTCAAAAGCATCTTGCCGTTGTAGAAGCACGAAAAGCGGAACAGCGTAAGTTAGAGCAAAGACGAAACGCCTGGCTGAAGCTGGAAAGAGAAATCAAAGCACAGGCGGTTAGCAACAAAGTCTCAGCGGGAATTGTCGTGCGGGATTTGACTACGGGGTGGGAAACAGGAGTAAGCCGGGGCAGAAGGATTCCCGCGGCTAGTCTATCCAAGATTCCTTTGATGCTTGCTTGTTATAAAGCGGTAGAGGAAGGGAAAATGCGGCTGGAGGATATCGTCGTTCTGAAAGGGCGCCAGAAGACCGGAGGTTCAGGTATACTTAAGAATGCGTCTGCCGGGACAAAAATCACTATAGAACGCCTTATTGAATTAATGATGACCCACAGCGATAATACCGCGGCCAATATACTTATGGAGAGATTGGGCGCCGGGTATATTAATGTTTCCTTCCGCGGTTTTGGTTTAGCTGAGACGAAACTCAGGCGTAAGATGATGGATTTTACGCTGAGGAGAAAAGGCATAGAGAATTATACTACGGCCGGGGAAATGGCTGAACTTCTGGACGGTATTTATCACGGCAGATTTTTGGACCGGGGAATTTCTCAACGATGTTTGTGTCTGCTTAAAAATCAGAAGTATAATGACCGCCTCCCGGCGCGTTTGCCAACGAGCGTGGTGGTAGCGCATAAGACCGGGCTGGAACGAAAAGTTTGCCATGATGTGGGAATACTGTTTACTTCTAAGGGAGATTTTATTGTCTGTGTTTTAACTCAGGGGGCACAAAGCAGTAAAGAAGCCAAAAGATTTATAGCGAATGTTGCCTTTTTGGTTTATCGCTACGCGGAGAGTTTGTAGTGGCGGGTTCTAAACCCTTTCTTTTCCCATTTCCGTAGGGGCAGGTTCTCAACCTGCCCTTCTTTGTTCGGGTTTATCAAGGGCGGAGCTCCTACTTATGTGAGTATTGGATAAGCATAACCGCTACTGTGGAGAAAAGCAGATTGGCAAACCAGGCCGAGAGAAAAGGAGGCAGGGTGCCGCGGTAGCCTAAAGCCAGGCTTAATGCCTCTACCGTATAGTAGAAAAAGGCAATGACAATGCAAAGGCCGATACTGGCAATTTTTCCGCCGCCTAATTCCCGGTTGCCCAGCGCGAAAGGGATGCCTAAGAAAATAATGATTAGGCTGACGAAGGGGAAGGATATTTTATAATACAGGTCTACCTTGAGTTTCTGGACTATCTTAGCTCGTCCGACGGCCAGCCGGTCGATGTATCTTTTAAGTTTCATATAGCTCATAAATTCCGCCGATGATTCCCGCCGCAGAAAATCCTTGGGTTTTTCTTCAATATCAATAAGCATCTTTTTGAAATGCGTTGGTTCATCTACTTTTTCAGATTTGTTATAATTATAGATTACACAATTGAGAAATACCCAGCGGTCTTTTTCCCATTTGCCCTGTTTAGCCTGGATTTTTGAGGTAACTTGTTCATTTTTATCCTGTTCCAGGATGGTGATGTCTTGCAGCAGATTTTCCCGGATAGAAAAACTGCGCACGTGGATAAGACGGTTGTGTGTTCCATAAAGAGCGATGTTTTCTATGGTCTTTTCCTGTGGTTCGTCGTTTTCTTTATCCAAATATTCTTCTTTGAGATTGGTGGAAATGAGATTAGCATAAGGAACGACTTTATCATTTATTGCTGAGGTGGTCATACTGATGAACAGCCCCAGGAAGAAAAGAGGCAAAGATATCCTCCATATATTTAAACCGCTGGCTTTAAGCACCGTTACTTCGTTGTATTTTTCCAGATTGGTCAGCACATAAAGAGTCGCTAAAAGCGCCGACATAGGAGCTGTTCGTACAAAAAGAAAGGGCAGAAAGGTAAGATAATATTTAAGCAATATAGACCATTGCACGTTGTTTTTTAATACGTCTTCTAAACGGCTGAAAAGGTCAATGATGATGGAGAGAGATAAAAAGATAATTACGCAGGAGAAGAAAGGAAACAAGAACTCTTTAGTGATGTAGCGGTCTATTATTTTCATTTTAAACTTATCTTTTTATAGAATGTGGAATCAGCATCAACCCAATCAGGATTAAAATTATGTCGGAGAGCCACATACCCAGACCGGGATAAACAAATTTCTTCATGGAAAGGACTTCTCCGGCCAGAAACAGTATGTAATATGCTACAAATATAGCGATACTCAATCCGATGCCGACAAATTTTTCCCGTCTTCTGGTCCAGATGGCCAGCGGCAGGCCGATGAGAACGAAGGCAAAACTGGCAAACGAAAAAGAAAGTTTTTTATTTATCTCTGTCATGATGGAAGCGCTTTCTTCAATGTTGTTTTTCTTCAATTCGTTTTTTTTCTGGTATAATTCAGCGATAGTCATATCCTTTAGTTTTTTTTGGAGGTTCTCTGATCCTGAGGAAACATCCAGACTAAGGTAATAGGTCTTGAAGTTTAGTTTATAAAACGTATTGGGATCCTTAGGGTTGGGTTCGTCGCTTACTCCATCCATCAATTTGAGTTTGACAATGCCTTTTTCCGGGACAGGTAAAAATTCGCCCCGGCTGGCGATGATCGTGCGGGTGGGTTTGTCTTTTTGGGGTTGGTAGATTCTGATGTTAGTGAGTTTATTTTGATGTATCCCATAAATGAAGATGATGTAATTTTGGAAAGTTCTGATAAAAGTGCCTGCTTCTAAAAAGGCAGTAGGGCTTTTCATTCCGATTTGTTTAAGGACTTTGCGTGAGGTAAATAAAGCCTGCGATTTGATTCTGTCGTTGAGAGGGATGGAGCCCAGGCTGAGAATCAACCCCATTATAATTATTGGGAAAGTCAATTTATACAGATGAATGCCGCTTGCCCGGATAGCGGTGATTTCATTATCCGCGGAGAGCCGTCCGATACTCAGCAGGGTAGCGCTGAGTATCGACAAGGGCAGGGCGTAAGAAAGAATGTTCGGGATCAGGAGGAGAATTAGTTTACATACTAAGCCCAGGCTTACCCCTTTGTTCACTACCAGGTTAACCACAGTAATCAACTGGCCGATAACCATGATAAAAATCAGGACAAATAATGACAGCATAAACGGCCAAAACATTTCTTTTAATAAATATGTCCTGAGAATCTTCATTTTAAAAATCCGTTAAGTCCGTTATCCGCGTTAGTCCGTTTAGCCCGTTTTTTTGTAGGGCCCGTTCCCCGAACGGGCCGGAAAATACCGCTCAGTGCGGGCAAGAGTTAATACTTCTATTGTCTTGGCGCCTGCTTCCCAAAGTACTTTGGCGCATTCATTTACTGTGGCGGCAGTGGTCAGCACGTCGTCTATTAAAAGGATATTTTTATCTTTGACCGCCGGCAGATTTTTGACTCTAAAGCTGTTTTGCACATTGTTTATTCTTTTTGCCTGAGATAAATTAGCCTGCGCGGGATGGTCCTTAATTTTTACCAGCGCCTTATCTTCTAACCGTCCGGCAAAAGCGCTGCTTACAGCTTGAGCCAAGATTCTTGCCTGGTTAAACTGTCTTTGCCGGAATTTCTTGGGATGTAAAGGAACGGGAACAATCAAATCTATCTTTTTTATATCTATAAAATTATAAGTAAAATCTACTAAAAGCCGGCTGAGCGGTTTGGCTAAGGCCAGTTTTCTTTTATACTTAAATAAATGAACGCACTTTTTAACTATCCCTTCATATATGCATGCCGAAGATGCTTTTTTAAAATAATAAGAAGAAGTTTGGCACTTTTTACAAAAATGCGCTTCCTTTTGACTAAATGCCGGCAAGTGTATGCCGCATTTGCGGCATGAGGGAGGCGGATTGAGCCGAATCTCCTGCCAGCAGTGGTCACATAACGGCATATCCTTTAAAGGAGACAATTTTGCGTGGCATATATAACAGGATAAAGGATAAAATAGATTGATAAAGCTTTTTACCCCGTTAGAGATATGCAGTAATAGCTTTGAGTTAAAGAATTGCCCTGGGCATTTTGTATCTCTAACGGGGTTTACCCATACCGCAGCTGTAGTTGACAATATATCATTTCTCTTCATTTATGTCAAGTAGGGCAGGCTTGCCCCGCCTTATGTAAAATTGTTATTAATCTTTGGGATGGGCCAGCCCATCCCTTAATTCCGGCACCAGGTCCTGCTATAATATATGACGCTGCCGGAGGGTAAATTCTTGCAAAAATTTTCCCGTCGGATTATTTGCGCGTAACTGTTTTAGGAGTAAAGAGTTAGGAAAAATAACCTTTATTTTTTTTGCTTGCCAAAGAATAGGGAGGTATGATAATATAACACCGGGCTTCTTTAAGAATGAGGTGAAATCTGATGTGGCAGATTTGGGTGGTGAGTATTTTATTGGTGTTATCCGGACTTTTTTCCGCCAGCGAAACGGCTCTTTTTTCTTTGTCTAAGATTCAACTGCATAGACTGAGGGAAAAAAAAGCGGATAAATGCGCTGTGATAGAAGGATTACTTAATACTCCCAGGCGTACGCTTAATACCATTCTTACCGGCAATATGCTGGTGAATGTAATGATCAGCACTATTATTACTACGACCGCTTTGCATTTCGCGGGTGAGCGAGGCCTGAAATATTCTTTTGTCTGCACCACACTTTTACTTTTAGTGTTTGGGGAGCTTACTCCGAAAACATTTGGGATTGCCTATGCCCAGCCTTTCGCCTGTTTTATTGCCCGGCCGTTGACTGTTTTTGCCAAAGTAATTTTTCCGATCCGCTGGTTATGGTCTAAAGTGGCGGACTCTTTTTCACAGCTTATCATAGGACGGCGGTATTTGTATCAGCCGTTTTTAACCGAAGAGGAAATCCGGGGGCTGGTTTCCATCGGGGAAAAAGAGGGGATAGTCAGCAAAGAAGAAGAACAGATGATTTCTACCGTCTTCGATTTCAGCCGCAGGTCGGTCAAGGAAATTATGATTCCCCGCGTGGATGTGGCGGCTGTTGATGTCAATGATGACAACCGCAGCCTGGAACAGGCGCTGAAAGCCAGCCGCTATTCTTATCTGCCTGTATTTAAAGATACTATCGATAACGTGTTGGGAGTCATTGACGCTAAAAAGTACCTTCTTTCGCCTTGTCCAGACTGGCAGAATGAAATCTATCCGGTTTTATTTGTTCCTGAGACCAAGAAAATTGAAGAATTACTTTTAGAATTTCAGAGTAAAAGCGCGGATATAGCTATTGTCACTGATGAGTATGGCGGGACAGCGGGGCTGGTTACCATTAAAGATATTTTGGAAGAGATTGTGGGAGAAATCCGGGATGAATATAACGCCGAAGAAAAAGTTGTAGCGCGGATCGATAAAGATACTCTTACTGTAAATGGCAAGATGAGTCTTTATGATCTTAATGAGGAATTAGGAACTCATTTTGAGGCTGAAGATGCCCAGACCGTGGGAGGCTTGCTGATTCATTTGTTTGGCGGGATTCCTAAATCAGGTGAGAGTATACGGTATAACGAGTATCTTTTTATGGTAGATGCTGTGCGCAGACACAGGATTAGTAAAGTTACTATCAGGAAAATATAAGATGAGTATATTCTGGATATTTTTGCTTATTTTAGTCTTTGTTTTGTTAGAGGGCTTTTTCTCTGGCACAGAGATGGCACTTATTTCAGTAAACAGAATTAAAATGGAGCAGTTAGCCCAGAGCAAAGTCAAAAAGGCGGTTTTACTGAGAAAGATACTGTCTTCACCGGATAGGCTTTTAAGCACGACTTTAGTCGGGACAAATCTTTGCGTCGTGATGTCGTCCGCGCTTTTTACCGTTCTTATAGTTGAGGCAGTGGGAGAGCAGTATTCCTGGCTGACTACAGTAGTGATGACTCCGGTTGTCTTGATTTTTGCCGAGGCGGTGCCTAAAATTGTATTTAGATATTACGCGGATAAATTAGCCTTTAGACTGGCTTGGTTTTTACGCGGGTTCGAGTTGATTTTCTGGCCGGTAGTTATAATCGTTAAGTTTATCGCGCGGATAATTCTTTTTCCTTTAAGGATACAGCAGCCTAAGAAGTCCAGTCTTTATGTAACCCGGGAAGAATTGAAATTTCTCATTAAGGAAGGCAAAAAAAATGATGTAATCAAACCCAACGAGAGAGCGATTATTCACCGGATATTTGATTTCGGCAGTAAAAAGGTAAAAGAAATTATGCTCCCGATCAGGGACGCGCTGAGTATAGATATTTCCGAGGGAATTGCTCATTTAAAAGAGTTATCCGGGAAAAGCGGTTTTTCCCGCGTCCTGGTTTGGGAAAAGGATAAAAAAAATATTGTCGGGTTTGTTAATGTGTTTGATGTTCTTTACGAAGAAAATAGATATAAAAGCATTTCCGAATGCGTTCGGCCTGTGTTATATGTTTCCTGTGAAACGCCTATTGATAAGGTTTTTTATTCTTTGCAGTTAAAAAGACGCCAAATAGCGGTGTTGTTGGATGAAAATAATAAACATGCGGGAATGGTTACGGTCAAGGATCTTTTGGATGAAATTGTGGAACGGGCTTAATTTTTTTATATTGTTTATCCTTTTTTTCTTCTGCGTAAGCGCTCGCGGGTGGTGCTTAGAGGAAGATCAAAGGTTTTCGGAACTGGAGACTTATCTGGAGCTGGAGATGTTTGACCGGGCGGCTTCTTTAGTAGACGCGCTGCGGCAGGATTTTCCGGATGATGCTCATCTGGAATATCTTGACGGAATAATTGCCTATCACAATAAACAGCCGGCAAAAGCGCAGGCGGCGCTGTTGAAATTTATCACCCAATACCCGGAAGTCCCCGACTCGTATTATATTTTGGCCGAAATTAGTCTTGAGCAATCCGACATAACCAGGGCGAAAGAATATTTTACCAAATATTGCGAGTTGGTTCCGGAAGATATTGATGCGTATCTTAGGTTGAGCGCGCTTTCTAATACAGGTTCTCAGGCGGCAATAATAAAGGATGGCCGGGAAGACAACCGCTTTGTGGGAAAAGTGGGTTTTTATGGCGGCTGCCTTTACACGGAAGAGCCGGGGGCAATGAAACTGGTTAACGGCAGTTCTTGTAATTGGTCGGCGATGGGGATAGATTTTGTCTATCCGGTGGATTTGCGCGGAAAAAGCGTCATTCTGGAAATCAAAGGCAAATCCGGAGGAGAAAAGGTGGTATTGACTTTTCGCAACCAGTTTGCTGAAGGGTATACCCCGCAGATGACTATCCGGCCGCAAACGAGCCTTTTGCCTGATTGGCAGCGCTTGAAAATAGATCTGGAAGAAAGCAATCCTCAAATGGATTTATCCTGTGTTGTGCATATCGGGCTGGAATTTGGTTCTTCTACTGTGCAGAATCCGGTAAACAGCGCTTTATTTGTGAAGAATATTGTCATTGAGTCTCCGTAGGGGCAATTTATAAATTACCCCTGCGGGAATTCAGCGGGATGCAATTTAATATAGTAGGGGCGGGACTTGCTTGTGCCTGAAGGCTGCGTCCGCCCGAATTATTCTTTTTGCTTGATAGCATAGGAAATTATATCAAGCTTTTTAATCTCAACATTGGCTATAATCTGCATATTGACCCGCCTGCCTTCGGCAGTCGAGGTCTGCGGAAAATCTGCCCTGCGGGCAGATTTTCCTTGACAGCGAAAGGATAGGTTGATACTGTATCAATATATATAGAGAAGTAATAGAGTTAACCGAAGAGACGGTACGACTGAAACCAATCCTAACCGAAAAAAGTCCTATAGGCGGTATAAAAATGGATTTTGATACTATTTTTTCCCAAATAATGGATAAGATTATTGAGGGAGAAGAAGTAAATATTGAAGAGTATTGTAACCAGTTTCCTCAATATAGAGAAAAGCTATTCGCCAAAATGCAGACTGTCCAATTTATCGAGAAGGATCTGCAGGAAGAAGACTTCCGAGGCAGGAAGTTTGGGGAATATATTATTTTACAGGAACTGGGCCAGGGCGGTATGGGTATTGTGTTTTTAGCTATCCAGCCTTCCTTATCCCGCCTGGTAACAATAAAAGTTTTGCCTCCGGGATTTGCCGGCGATGCGCAAGTGTTGCAGGCTTTTAAAGAAGAAGCCAAGATAATCGCAAAATTCAGCCATCCCAATATTATTCCCGTATATTCTTTTGGAAATGAAAAAGGCATTAACTACATTGCCATGGCTTATGTGAATGGCCCGTCGTTAAAAGACCTGATCTCTAAACTCATGCAGGTTAAAAAGCTCGAACATTGTAAAGCCTCTGTTGTTCGGGACCTTATTTATCCATTGGTAGCCGAACGTCAAAACCAGGATGGTTCGGGACAAAGCATTGGTTTAAAGCGCAGCGCTGATTTTTGGAATAAGTCTTACTATGAATATGCCGCGGTTATCGGGAAAGAGATTGCCGAAGCTATAAATTATGCCCATCAGAATGGTATATTTCATGGAGATTTAAAACCTTCCAACATACTGCTTAGTTTAGATGGGGTTCCCATGGTAGTAGACTTTGGTTTAGCCAAAGATGTCCGAAAGACTACTATTTCCGACTCCAGAGAGTTCAGCGGCACGTTATATTACGCTGCCCCGGAGCAGTTGAAAAGCAATGTAATAAATGAAAAGACGGATATTTGGGCGTTGGGAATAACACTATATGAATTATTGACTTTCGAGTTTCCCTTTAAAGCGGAGTCGCTGGATGATACCATGAATAAGATACTTAAAGGTGAGCCCCTGCCGTTAAGAAATCGTCATAGAAAAGTCCCGGTGGAACTGGAAGCCATTGTGCTTAAGTGTCTGGAGAAAAAACCGGAAAACAGATACAACTCAGTTACAGAGTTATCCGGGGACTTTAATAACTACTTGGAGTCAAAACCTATAACGGCAAGACGCATCAGTACGCTGGGACGGGTATCCAAGTGGATAAAAAGAAATCCCATAATATTTTTGTGGCTTTCTCTCGCCTTATTTTTAGGGGCAGTCAGTTCTTTTTTATTATTTAACAAAAAGATCACAGACCTTTTTGACCAGGCAAGTGTTTTGGAAAACCAGGGCAAATATGAAGATGCCATTAAAGAATACGCGCAGGCGATGGAATTGTTGAATTTTCTCCCCTTAAAAGGCACGAGGCCTCAAGAGATATTCCAACAGATTGGCAGACTCTGGAGGTTAAGAGGCAATTACGATAATGCTATTTATTATTATCAGAAGGCATTGGATATTGATCCCGGCTTTCTTCCCGCTATTGAGTATGCCGGAGATGCCTGTCTGGAAAAAGGATTGTATGACGAAGCGATAAAATATTATAATACCGCGATTAGATTATCTCCCCGGGACAGGGATAATTTTTATTATCGGGGGAAGGCTTTTACGAATAAAGGACTGTGGGATGAAGCGCTTCAAGACTTTCATACAGTAATGCAAATGACTTTCCATGATGTAGACAGCCAGATCCAAATTGTGTATGTTTTAAAAATAATGAAGCTGTCCGATGATGAGGGGATTAGTGAATTGTTGAAAAATAAGCATTTTACCGCTCAGGAAATTGAAGCCATCCTCAAAATCTTTCATTCATTCTGACCGTATTTACCCGTGGGGATATCGGTTAGAAAATGTCTATTCTCCTGCCAAGTAGTATTAACCTGATTGCGCATTAAACAGTCTTAAGATTTATCTTGAGGCTCCGGGATTTTAAGAGTATAATTAAAATCTCTTTATGTTTATGGTAAAAGTGCGGTATTAATAGAAGAAAAATGCAAGGAAGATAAAAATGATAAAAAAGAAAAAAACAATGCATATACTATATATATGGTTATTGGCGCTTAATCTTTCCGGGTGCGCGGCAATTGTGGTTGGGGCTGCCGCAGGCCTGGGAACGGCAGCCTGGTTTTCCGGAAAATTAAGCCAGGATGTAGATATGCCTTTAGCCAGGACTATAACAGTTACTAAGAGCGCCTTAAAATCTCTGGAGATAGCGATAGAGAAAGAAACTATTACCCCGGAAAAAGTTCAGCTTATTGCTGTGTATATTGATGGAACGACGACCTGGATTGATATAACGGCTGTGTCCCAAAAACGTTCCCATATTAATGTGCGTGTGGGTGTTACCGGGGACAAAGAAGCTTCCCGTAAGATTTTAAACACGATTATAAAGCGTATGTAAGAAATATGATAATTGATTCTCATGCGCATTTGGCGGAAGAAAAGGATTTAGACGGCGCGTTAAAGAGGGCAAAAGCTGCCGGAGTTCGGGGCATTGTAGCGGTAGGGACAGACGAGGTGTCTAACAAAAAAATCATCGAACTTGCCCAAAATTTTAAAGGGGCGGAGGAATATCCTCTTGTCTATCCGGCGCTCGGGGTTCATCCCGCTAACGCGGAAAAAACGGATTTGGCTTGTGCTTTAGCGTTTATAGAGAAGCATATTAACACCGCCGTGGCTCTGGGTGAAATAGGGTTGGATTATTGGTATAAGGCGGCTAAAGAGAATGGCCCTGGCCGGCGGCTGCAGCGGGAACTGTTTTTTCAACAACTGCAGTTTGCTGTCCGTTATGCCAAAGCGGTGTCTATTCACAGCCGCGCGGCCTGGCGCGATTGCTGGGAAATGACGCGGGATTCCGGCATTAAGAAAGCAGTCTTTCATTGGTATAGCGGACCTGAAGACGTGCTGGGGGATATCTTAAAACAAGGATATTTGATTTCGGCTGCGCCTTCCGCCGAATATAGCAGAGAACACCAGCGGGTAATTCAACTTACGCCTTTAGAACAGCTGCTTTTGGAAACGGACGCGCCGGTTATTTTCAAGCCGGAAGCGGGTAAATATGAATCGGAGCCCAAAGATGTTTTGAGGACGCTGCGGGCTGTAGCCAAGATAAAGAATCTAGACGAAAAGAAAGTAGCGGAAGAGACGACGAAAAACGCGCGAAGGCTTTTTGCCTTGTAAGGAGGAATATAAGAGATGGTAAAAGATAATGAAGATATCCGGCCGGAAGAACTTTCTGAATTGATGTTTATCCAGTATATTTCTATTCTAACTAATGCCGGGATGCAGCAATTGGGCAAGATTATGAACCCGGTAACCGGCAAGATGGAAAAAAGTATGGAAGCGGCCAAAGCGACGATTGATTTGCTGACTATGCTCAAAGAAAAGACCAGGGGCAATTTGACTTCCCGGGAAGAAAAGGTCATTGCTAATGGATTGGCTAATTTACAACTTAACTATGCCGATGAGGTCCATCGTAAGGAGCAGGGAAATTCAGCGTCTTAACCAGTGACGATTGTTTATCAGGATATATAATTATGAATTCGTATTTAGCGGTAATTTTAATTATTTTAGTCGGTGAGTATCTTCTGGATTTGTTGGTGGAAAGCCTTAATGTGCGCTCTGCTTCTTCGGTTTTACCGGAAGAATTTTGCGGATATTACGACGCGGAAAAATATCAGAAGTCGCAGGACTATTTAAAGGAAAACACGGTATTTTCGCTTATTAAAGGAACAATATGGACGATGATAACTTTGGTTTTTATCCTGTTCGGCGGCTTTAATTTTGCGGATAATCTGGCCAGGGGCTTTGGGTTTGGATATATGTTGACCGGATTAATTTTTGCCGCGGTAATTACGCTGGCGGCACAGCTTTTGAATATTCCTTTTTCCGCGTATCATACTTTTGTTATTGAAGAGAAATACGGATTTAACAAAACCACCATCAAAACTTACGTCTTGGATTTTATCAAAAGTTTGATTTTAACAGTAATCATTGGAGGGATCATTTTTTCTTTTGTATTATGGTTTTTTACCCAAAGCGGACAAGCGGCCTGGATTTATTGCTGGGGAGCGGTAACTTTGTTGCAGCTTTTTTTGCTGTTTATTGCCCCGGTAACGATTCTTCCGCTTTTTAATAAATTTATTCCGTTGGAAAAGGGCGCTTTGAAAGAAGCTATTGAACGCTATGCCCGGGAGCAGGGATTCAAATTTAAGGGCATATTTAAGATGGATGCTTCCCGCAGGTCGAGCAAGGCCAATGCCTTTTTTATCGGCTTTGGCCGGTTTCGGCGCATTGTTTTGTTTGATACCCTGATTGAAAAACTGGATGTGCCGGAGCTGGTTTCTGTTTTCGCCCATGAGATAGGGCATTATAAAAAGAGGCATATCCTGAAAAATATGCTGTTTTCCACCGCTTTTACGGGACTGATGTTTTTTATCCTTTCGCTATTTATGGAAAACCCGGGATTGTTTGCTGCTTTTAGGATGGAAAAGCTCTCTGTCTATGCCGGCCTTTTCTTCTTCGGATTTTTATACAGCCCGATTAACGTTATTTGTTCGGTGTGGACGCATTTGCTTTCCAGAAGGTATGAATATGCCGCGGATACCTTCGCGGTTTGTTCATATCGGGAGCCGGAAGCCTTTATAAGAGCGTTAAAAAAACTGACCGTGAGCAATTTATCTAATCTTACTCCGCATCCTGTTAAGGTCTTTATTGATTACAGCCACCCGCCGATACTGCAAAGAATTAAAGCCATTAGAAAGGTTGCTCAAAGAGGACAGGTGGCGGCGTAATAATACAGCGAAGGTGCCCGATAAGGAACAATTTATTCGGACAGGTCACAGACCTGTCCCTACTATAAACTAATGTGCCCCGATAGCTCAGTTGGATAGAGTAGGTGGCTTCGAACCACTTGGTCGCAGGTTCGAGTCCTGCTCGGGGCGCCATTCTACTTCGCTCAAACGTTTTCACGTTTGAGCTACGAAGAATAGTAGGTTTTTTGACAAGGACTCGAAGCAGTCGACGTGCGACGAAAAACGTAAAAGAAGAGAAATAGACACAAAAAGACCCTGCATAAAATACCCGCTATTGGGAGAAATAAAGGATGAATTTGTCCATTTAGGGTTGCGCCTTCTTAATTGGTAATTGAAAGTTGACGTATATCTATTATTTATGTTATAATTAACCTTTAAAAAATTATTGCAAGTACACGCCCGCATAGCTCAATTTGGTAGAGCAGCGGACTCTTAATCCGTTGGTTCAAGGTTCGAGTCCTTGTGCGGGTACCAGATAATTTTCTTGATAAGGACTCGAAGCGAACGA
Organism: Candidatus Omnitrophota bacterium; assembly: GCA_043809065.1. Classification (GTDB taxonomy): domain Bacteria; phylum Omnitrophota; class Gorgyraeia; order JAFGHF01; family JAZDEE01; genus JAZDEE01. The sequence goes on from JAZDEE010000075.1 coordinate 13,761, forward strand.
ACGCCGCGCGAATAGCGAGGAAAAGGCCGTAGTCAGGAATGACCGGCCGGCAGTGAGTGAGGGGGGCCTGCGCAGCGAGGCTCCGTCCGAGCGAAGTAGGCGAGTCCTTGTGCGGGTACCAGATAATTTTCTTGACAAGGACTCGAAGCAGTCGGCGTGCGACGAATAAGGAGCACAAGGTTGCCGAGGGGGCGAAACAGTGACTACCCCGAGTACCTTAGCAAAGTAAAGCCCGCGGACGTGGCGGAACTGGCAGACGCGCAAGACTTAGGATCTTGTGGGGAAACCCGTGGGGGTTCAACTCCCTTCGTCCGCATTAATAAGCAGTATTTTTTATGGTGTAGGAAAGTATAAAACACTTTCCTACACCACTGAAATTTCGCAAAGAATAGTCTTGAGTCCTTGACACTTTGTGTCAAGGACGAAATTTCTTGCCGGAAAATATTGCGAATAAATTATCTTTCTATAAACTATAGAGCATAAACTATAAACTAAAAAGCGGGTGTAGCTTAGTTGGTAGAGCGTGACCTTGCCAAGGTCAAGGTCGTGGGTTCGAGCCCCATCACCCGCTCCATTATTTCTACCATTCAGACTGTGTATCCCAATGTAATTATGAGGCAGATAATTACTACAAAAAGGGAATCTGATGGATTAAACTGCAAATAAATAGTTGCCGAAAATATAACTTAATGAAGAGGCTGAGAAAGGAGCAGGAAGTTAAAATGAAAATTATGGAGTTTTTAATTCCAGAAGCAGTGAGCGCTAATTTGCAGGCGGTGGATAAAAAGAGTGTGCTTAAAGAATTGGTTGGTCTTTTAATCAACGCGGGTGAAATTAAAGAGAAAGACAGGGATAAACTGATAAAAATCTTACTTGAGCGCGAGGCGTTAGGGTCAACCGGTATTGGTCAGGGAATAGGCATTCCCCATGGAAAATATAGCAGTGTGAAAAACTTAATCGGGGCCTGCGGGATATCTCATAAAGGAGTAAACTTTGAGTCGTTAGACGGAGAACTTGTGCAGATATTTTTTCTTTTGATTGCTCCGGAAGATTCAGCCGGACCACATTTAAAAGCTTTAGCGCGCGTTTCCCGTTTGCTCAAAGATAAATATTTTCGTGATACACTCAAGGCGATAAAGGAAGAAAAAAGTTTGCTCAAGGTTATTAAAGAAGAAGACCAGAAGAAGGTATAGTGCTCTCTGTCAGATAAATTATTGAAGGTTAAAGATTTGAAACTGGAAGCTGGATGTTGGAAGCTTGAAGCTGGGGATTCTCTTTTCAAGCTTCCAGCCTCCAGCCTCCAGCCTCCAGTTTCTAACTTAAAAATTTATCTAATAAGATAATAATATATATTATTAAAGGAATACAGGTTTTTGATGAAAAGGTTCAAATGGTTATATCCGGGCATCAAGATTAAAAGATGGGTGATGATGTGCATCCTGGGAATGGGCATGATCTCTGTCGGTTCGATGGATCTGGTGTCTCCGGATTACCTTTGTGTGCGTGTTTTAGGGGGGATTAATTTAGTCTGGGGAATAATGGTGATTTTTGTGAGTTTTGAAAGGACTGTGAAGTCTTTTCTTTCACTTTTTATTACTTACAAAGAGGGAAATAAACTTTTAGATATGGTGTATCAAAAAAAACAATTAGCTCAAGGTCCCAAAATTGTTGTTATCGGAGGAGGCACCGGGCTTTCCACGTTACTTGTGGGACTGAAAGACTATACCAGCAACATTACCGCTATTGTGACGGTGGCCGATGACGGAGGCAGTTCCGGAAGGCTTAGGGAGCAGTTCGGACTGCTTGCTCCTGGGGATATCCGTAACTGTCTGGTTGCCTTGGCCGATACCGAGCCGTTGATGAGAAATCTGTTCCAATTTCGTTTTGACGGCCAGGCTGAATTAAAAGGCCATAGCTTTGGCAACCTTTTTATTACCGCGATGACTAAGATTACCGGAGATTTTGAAAAAGCGGTAAAAGAATCCAGTAAAGTCTTGGCTATTCGGGGACGGGTTATCCCATCTACCCTGGAGCAGGTAGGTTTGATAGCGGAATATGAAGATGGAACAAGAGTGGAAGGGGAAAGTAAAATTTCCCACAGCAGCCAATTAATTAAGAAAATACATCTGGACCGGGAAGATTGCGAGCCTACTCCGGAGGCTGTTGAGGCGATAAAAGATGCCGAAGCAATTGTTTTTGGGCCGGGTTCTCTCTACACCAGCATTATCCCGAATTTATTGATTAGAGAAATAACTAAAACAGTCTTGGAATCAAGCGCTGTTAAAATTTATATTTGCAATATAATGACGCAGAGCGGAGAGACGGATAAATATAAGGCTTCCGACCACGTGGAAGCAATTGTGGCCCACGCGAAATCCAAGCTTTTTCATTATTGCATTCTTAATGTTGCCGAGATTCCTGATGAATTACTGCGGAAATATGACGCGGAAAAAGCCTGCCCGGTAATTGCTGATGCGGATAAAATTGAAGAGATGGGTTTTTCTGTGATTAAAGAAAATCTGGTAAGCACCAATGATTATGTGCGGCATGATTCACAAAAATTATCCAAAATAATTATTGATTTAATAAGAGGGTAGAAAGAGTAATGGCGGGACTCAATATAGTCAGAAAAGGATTAATAGTGCGCAGTAAACTGGGCCTGCATGCCAGGCCGGCGGCATTATTTGTTCAGATAGCGAATAAATACGAAGCTGATATTTCTGTTGCCAAAGGCAGGCAGACTGTGAATGGTAAATCTATTATGGGCATTATGATGCTGGCGGCCAGCCGCGGCAGCAGGATATTTATTACGGCTCGCGGCGCTGACGCTCACATGGCCATAGTGGAACTTTCTAAATTAGTTTCAGATGAAGGGTAATATACGGAGTTAGTTAAAAATGGGGAAGAAACAAATTCTTTTAAAAGGAATTCCCGCGGCTCCCGGGCTGGTCATAGGGAAGGCATTTTGTTTGGGCAGTGAAGATCTGAAGGTGGATAGACGGTTTATCCCTGAGTCGCAGGTTCCCAAAGAAATCGTTCGTTTTGAAGAAGCATTGATCAAGACCCGCCAGGAACTGACCGAACTGCAAAAAAAGATTTCCCATGAAATGGGAGTGCGTCACGCCCAGATATTCAATGCGCACTTATTGGTATTAGAAGACAGAACTCTTATTGAGGAGGTAATTTCCCGCCTTAAGAAGGAGAAGCTGTGCATAGAATATGTGTTTTTTCAGGTGCTGAAAAAATATATCAAGACATTTTCCCATATTGACGATGAGTATTTGAGGGAAAGAGTCAGCGACATCGAAGATGTGGGTAAAAGAATCCTGAGGAATTTGCGGGGTATACGGCGGGAAATATTAAGTAAACTGAAAGAAAAACTTATCGTCGTCGCTTATGATCTTTCTCCTTCCGACACTGCTTCAATGCATAAGGAAAAAGTAATCGGCTTTATTACCGATATCGGAGGGAAAACCTCTCATACCGCTATTATGGCCAAGGCCCTGGAAATTCCCGCTGTAGTTGGCCTGGAAGAAGCCATGTTGAAGATAAAGACGGGAGACGTTCTAATTGTAGACGGCACTAAAGGCGAGGTGTTTATTCATCCTTCCCGTGCCACGCTTTCTCAATACAGAGAACAAAGCGCGCAATTAGCGCAGGAAGAAATATCGCTTTTAAAAATAAAACAGTTGCCCGCGGTAACTCGGGACGGCCATATAGTTGAACTGGCCGCGAATATAGAGCTGCCTGAGGAGATTCCTTCTCTTATTGCTCATGGGGCAAAAGGCATTGGGCTGTATCGAACGGAATATTTTTATATGAATAGAGCGGGTTTGCCTAATGAAGATGAACACTTTGAGGCGTATAAGAACGTCAGCCAGCAGATTAAACCGTATTCGGTGGTTATCCGCACTCTGGATTTAGGCGGAGACAAATTTCTTTCGCAATTAGATATCCCTCAGGAAATGAATCCGTATTTAGGCTGGAGGGCCATCCGATTCTGCTTAGCCCGCCCCGATATCTTTAAGGTGCAGTTACGGGCTATCCTGAGGGCCTCGGTTTATGGCAAGCTTAAAGTAATGTATCCGATGATTTCCGGCATAGAAGAATTGCGGCAGGCGAATGCGATGTTGGAAGAAGTAAAGGAAGAACTGCGCAAGCACCGGATTCCTTTTGATAAGGACATTGAAGTAGGGGCAATGATTGAAATTCCTTCTGCCGCGTTGACCAGCGATATATTAGCTAAGGAGGTGGATTTTTTTAGCATAGGAACCAATGATTTAATTCAATATTCCATTGCCGTAGACAGAGTGAACGAAAAGATAGCATATTTATACGCGCCGACGCATCCGGCGGTGCTGCGTTTAGTTAAAAATATTATTGATGCCGGGCACAAGGAGAATATCTGGGTGGGTATGTGCGGAGAGATGGCCGCCGAACCGGCTTTTATACTTTTACTTTTGGGATTAGGGCTGGATGAATTCAGTGTTTCTCCTGCGGCTGTGCCTTTAGTGAAGAAAGTAGTTCGTTCAGTGACCTTAGCCCAGGCTCAAGATATAGCGGCTAAAACGCTGACATTAACTACCGGTAAAGAGGTAGAAGAGTTTTGTAAAAAGAAGTTGAAAGAATTGGTAGTATGGGAGGATGTGCAAAAATGAATATATTAGATGATATCCAATCAATAGAAAAAATAGATCAGGCGTGTATGCGCGGGGTTTTGGATGGATTCCCTCAGCAGTGCCAGCAGGCTTTTGAGCTTGCCCAGGGTTTTTCTATCGCTAAAGATTTTAAAGGCGTTAAAAACATAGTTTTTTGCGGGATGGGAGGTTCGGCTATTGGCGCGGAACTTGTCAGTTTTTATGTGAGGGATGAGATCAAGCTGCCGGTAACAGTGAATAGGGAATATTCTTTGCCCGCTTTTGTGAGTGAAAATAGTCTGGTTATTTTTAGCAGTTACTCCGGGAATACAGAAGAAACTCTCAGCGCTTACAGCGATGCGTTATCAAGAAAGGCGAAAATCATTGTTTTGACTTCGGGAGGCAAGCTCGCGGAATCCGCATCCGGCAACGGGATAGATTGTTTTTTAGTGCCTCAGGGATTTCCACCCCGGGGGGCATTAGGGTATCTTTGTTTGCCGCTTTTGTCTTTATTGGCGAAACTGCAGTTGATTCAGGATAAAGAAGCGGAAATAAATGAAACAATCTCGCTCTTGGAACGTTTGAAAAAAGAATCGTTTCATATAGAGGTAAAGACAGAGATTAATCCGGCTAAGAAACTGGCCCAAAAATTATATGATAAATTTTGTGTTATCTACGCGGGCAGCGAACATTTGGCCGGGGTGGTTACCCGCTGGCGCGGGCAGTTGGCGGAAAATAGTA
>JAZDEE010000076.1:0-11893 GCA_043809065.1 Candidatus Omnitrophota bacterium
TTCGTCTGTCCAGAAAGTCCACAGTCCACGGTACGCCTTCGGCGATACCTCGCCCAAGGGCGGGTCCACCGTCCACAAGAATTACGGTATCACGCCAGAAAAAATGGGGTCAGACCTCAAAATTAGACAAACACTGCTTGAAAAAAATAAATGTCTAATGTTGAGGTCTGACCCCATAGATATTCAGCATATTATCCGGACAATACGCGCGAAGAGAATAAGCAGATATGCTACTGCAAGAGGGGTGCTTTTTGGGGAAAATATGCGGTTAACCGAGTGGGGTGATTTAAGTACTCTTTTTTCTTTAGTTGTTAAAGCTGCCCGCGCCCGCTATAGAAACTTAATAAAGCCTTTTACAACAGAAGAAATTTTGGATTATATACAAGGAATTAAAGTATATGATGGGTGTTATTCTCTTCAAGAGGATGTTTCCGACTATAACGGTGCGTATAATATGCTTTTAAGCCTGATTAAACGCTATGAAACTATTGCCGAGGCAAAGAAAGCCCTGCATAGATACATTCAGGAAAATTATTATATCGGGGATTGCTATGATATAGTTAGGGTAACCCTAAAGCAATTCCCCGGACATATGTCTACGCGAAAATTAGCGGGGATATTAGAAAAAGAGAGAATTGCGGATCAAAAAATCAAACTAAGCAGTCCGGTAAATGAACGGAGAAAAAGAATATATTTGTTAGATACACATTCATCAGCAATGAATTTAATCTTAGTATCTTTTAGTTCCTTCATAGAAGTGGATTTCTTCATCTTTAATAATGCTGTTGGCGTAGTGAATACAGACCTTAATGTCGTCTTTAGTTATATGTGGAAAATAGTCCCGGATAATTTGCTCAAAGCTGAGTCCGTTTTCCAGAAGCTCAAGGATTTGATATATCATTACGCGGTGGCCCTTTATACACGGTTTGCCGTGACATATATCAGGATTTGCCGAGATTCTGTTCAAAAGTGTATCCATATTTTCACCTCGCTTTATAATGTTCATAAACAAACAAATCCTACTATATTATCCGCGAAAAGTCAAGCGGGGATTCGGGGGGTGGTTCGCTTAATTGCAATTGGAAAAGACCGTTATAAAGAAAAATTAAGTGAAGCGTCTCCTAAATTGCCGGGATTTTCCAGCCCGCTGGAACCCTTGACTGTTAACGACGCGCGGGATTTTACTGGTGAATTCAGAGAAAGGTTCTTCACCTGGTTTTACCGCGCGGCCAACGTTAAAAAAGTTAAGCAGGTGATGATATTGTTGGGCGATTGGCTGGGGACGCCTAACCGCATTAATAATCCTAATGGGCAAGACCCGCGAAGCTGGCATCGCCGGAGTATGCGGCTGCCAGATGGAACATTGCTGACTTTGACGGACTTGATTCAGGCGGCTAAGGGAGAATTGACTGGAGCAGAACAACAGACTGAAAGAGCCGGCAAAGCCAAAGAGATTGTAGAATTGATCAGAAAGGTGCGTGAGGACTCCGGGCGCGGCAGGCTGGATGCGCATGAATACCAGGATGGGACCGGCGGTTTATTGGCTTCCTTAAGTTCCGGCGATGAATACGACACAGGTATTGGTGACTTGCATACACTGGAACTGTTAATCGAGTTGAGCCGCCTGGTGGGATGGAACATAGTCTATATTCTTCCTTTGAATATGTCCAGTTACGGCGATTCCCCGTATTCAATATTGAATAACCTGAAAGATTTAGTCTATACCGATACGCAAAAGCTTTTTGCGATGTTTCCCCGGGCCAAAGCAGCGCGACAATACTATTTTGATGAAAAAACGCAAGCCGAACTAAAAACAGCCCGTAACAAAAATACCCTTGATTATGATTTGGTTCGCAGTGTTAAACTAAAGACATTACAGCTTATTTTTGAAGAATTTCGCCAGGAAATCTTGCGGGATAAAGCTTACCGGAATTATTGCGGCCGGATGGGTGATAAATTTGATAATGATATTACTCATATGTTTTTACGCCGGCAGTTTATGGATGAGCCCGGCGTGCATAATGGCTGGGATTGGCGGCTTTGGCCGGAAGATTACCGGGATAAAGATTCGGGTTTATTTAAACAGTCCCTTTCTTATTACGATGAAGAAACGAAGTTTCAGATGTTTGGCCAGTGGGTTTTTTCCACCCAATGGGACTCTTTGCATAAAAAGGCTGAAGACTATCATATTCAAGTTATTACGGATTTACCGTATTCTTGCCCCGATGCAATGCCCTATAGTCATTATTTAGAGACTAAAGGCCGCTCGAAGATTGTTAAGCTTGCCGCGGGCGGTTGGCGGGTGGTTGTGCAGGGTGTGCCCGCGGATATGTTTGGCCCGCCCCAATTTTGGCAGTTTACGATTTATGATTTTAGCCAATTAGAGGCGCTTCGATATTGGTTAGAGCGTTTAGGTTTCACATACCAATGTTCTGATAAAGTGCGATTTGACCATGGGTTTGGACTATTTCGTATTTTTGAATTTACCCAGGGATTGGATGGAGAACACAGTTGGGCGTCTTTAGGATTAAGCGAGATTATCAGGCAGGCCAGAAAAACCGGGATGGGTATGCCCAGGGAAAAACAGTTGGAAATAGCCGCGGATATTTACCGGGAAATCCTTAAGACAGTTTATTCTTCCCAGGCGTTTAAGCCGTGGCAAAAACTCCTTTTTGAAGATGAAAATAAACTTACTCCGGATAGCGCTGTTTTTATCGCGCGGGAGGCAAGTATGCGTAATCGTCTGGATCGTTGGTTTGAAATACAGGATGCCTTAGCCAAACCGTTAAGCCGGGTGACTGATGACCAGGACCTTTTAAGGGGATATATAGAAAGGAATATCGGCGAAAAACGGATTATGGAAATGCTGGAGACTATTCTGGCGCGAACCCCCGCTTTAGAATACCTGCGCGGACAAATCTTTGCCCAGGGGCATCCGGTAAAAGATTTGTTAAACAGGCAGTTGGAAACGCGTCAGCGCGTTGAACAACAATTAACCATTTGCCGCGATGATGTCCAGGATTCGCTGGAGGAATTTTTTGCCCGCCATCCGCAGTGGCGTGCTCTCGATGCCAATGTTAGAGATGAGTCCGGGAATCCATATAAATATGGTGATGTGTTTAATGAAGACGGCCAGCCGGATATCTTTCGCGCGCAGGTTATGCTGGAACTGGAAGAGAAATACAGCCTCAGGGAGAATCCTAATTTTTCCCGCAATACCCTTGTCCGCTGGCCAATGATAGAACATTGGAGTAAGTATAATAACCGCTACCATGATTGTATTACTATTGCGGAAAATGAAGATAATGCCCAGGCTAATCGGAAGGAAAAGTATTATCCCCGGCTCTATATAGATACGTTAGCCGATTATCTATTTAATCCGGACAAAGCGCCTGCGGATCAAGACCGGATAATGATATCCTGTTTTCGTTATACCGCGCCTGACGGAGGACTTAATAAGAAAAAAAGAATTATTGATGGAGGAGAAAAGATTTTAACGGCGCTTCTTCAGGATGCGGCTGCTCAGAAAAAACAACTAATAGGAGAATTCTTAGGCGCCAGCACTTCCGAGATAGAGGAGGCATTGGAGCGGGTTGCGGAAAAGTTTGATTTATTAAGTTATCGAGTATTTCAATTTGGCATACCTTTCGAAGATGCCAGGAACATGAATGCCGGCGCCAGATGGAACAGGGCCACGCACCTTACCTTAACAGTTCATGATTTTCATCCCTTCAATACGTGGATAACGGGAAAAACAGATGAACCGGGAGCGGCTGGGGATGAGCAGGTTAAAGAGATTGTAGCTTTAGTAAATAATGCGCGAGGCGGCAGTCCCGCTTCTTCTTCCCCGCTGACGGAAACACAGCGGGTGTTTGTTCGTGAGACTATGCAGGGGTGGGAGGTAAAGGTTAACGTAAAGAGCAAGGCGAAGCCGGTCTTTTATTGGGCAGTGGATAAGGCGGGGAAATGGTATGTCCCTCCACGCGGCAGTTGGCCGGCCGGGACGCTCGAGTCTAAAGACGGCTCAGCGGTTACTACACCGATGCGCCTGGAGAAAGAAGGTATGTACGGGCTTACGTTATATCTTTCCAAAAACATTGATTTCACCAAACTTGCTTTTGTCCTGTCCTACCCCGAACGCGGGGAATGGGACAACAATAACGGCCAGAACTATTTGATTACCTTGCGCGAGTCGCCTCTGGAGGTCAGCCGAACTCCCGCCGGCAGGCTGCACAGCAAAGAGCCGCTGACCATCAGCGCTTATGTGAATTCAACAACAGCTCCTCAGGAAATAAAAGCCGAATTGCTGGTTTTTGGCCTGGGAGAAAGGACTCAGACCATAGAGATGGGCTATATCCGTTCCGAACAAGATAAGCATATCTTCCGGGGAGTAATTTGGCCTACCGCCCCCAGTATGTTTGAATATCAAGTGCAGGCCGCGGTAGACCAGGAGACCTTTCTCAGCGATAAAGAATCTTTAGTTATCCAGCCGCCAACGGGTGAAGAATGGACCCAGGGACCCGCATATAAATTGCTGTATCAGGAAGGCCGGGGAGAGGTTTATCTGGGCAATTATGCCGCGGCTGCCGACGCGGAAAAACTGGGGTTTGACGCGGTGCTGAATCTGGCGGCAGAATTGGAATTGAATCTCCCGGGAAATATCCATTACAAAAAAATTAGGCTTTTGGATGGGGCGCATAATCTGATTTCCGCGGAGGATGTGGCGCAGGCAGTTAACTGGCTGAATCAGGAACTGGCTTTGGGCCGGCGGATTATTGTCCATTGCCGCGCCGGAATCGGTCGCACCGGTTCCATCGGAGTGGCCTTTATCTATGCCCGTAATCCTGAGCAGGGTTATGACTGGGCGGTCAATTATGTTAAACAGCGTAAGCCGGATATCTTTCCGCATAATCCCGATAATGCCTTGTGCCGGACACTGGGAAGATTATTCCCGAAGACAAAGACAGAACACATCCAGCGTCTTCCTTTGGAACGGGTGGTGGTAATTGATCTTCCGGAGATGGGCGCTAAACCTGGAGTGGAGTTTACTATTGACCGGGAAAGGGCCGTCCGAAGCACGACCAATCTGATTAGGTTATTGCATCAAAGCAGAGTGAATCTTACGGATTATTTCTATTGGCTGCAGAAACCTTCTTTGGTTTCTCAACTGGTGCATGGATTGGATTATGAAGAGATAACCAAAGGTAAAGACTCAGGGGAGTTTCGTCAGGATAAAAGAAAACTGATCGAATATCTCCATAGAAAGAAAACGGAGTTTGGCATTGGCCAGGAGATGGAGATCTGCGATGCCCGGATAATGGAAGAGCTGGGTGAATATCATCTCTATCTGCAGTTAAAAGTAAATGGCTGTATTATGGCGATGGGCATAGGGTATGTTACCAAACACACAAAATATAATGTTAACGGGAAAACGCTTGTTTACGATGAATCCCAAGGAAATCCTTTTTCGTTGGGCCGGCTTTCCCCTGCGCCGGTATTAATGCCGCCTTTCCAGGAAGAGGATTTGGTATCTTTGGTGAACCAGGCGCATATGTACGGCGGGAAGGCTATTTTTAACTGGGTGCCCTGGTTTGGAGCGGATGCGCTGACGGCCGGGAATTATCAATATTTTGCACACGAGATAGTCAACCCGCAAATGAGCGACGAAGATATACTGCTTATGATGTGCAAACAGGGGAAAGATGGAATAATTTTCCATCCTGATGGAGAGCGCAAGGTTTTTTTGTATTATCGCGGCCATGCCCAGGACCAGCTTAAACCGGATTTATCCGCAAAAAGCGCGGACGGAAGATATTTTTGGGAGGACTTTTACTTTGAGCAGGCTAAATATTTCCAGGACCATTTTGGCTTTGACGGGGGAAGATTAGATTTAATCTGCGAGTTATATGAAGAAAAAGATGAAGAAAAGGATGGGAAAAAGGTCAAGGTAAAAGACTTTTCGCTGATCCAAAGAGTGCTCTTGCGGAATACTAATTACGCGCGCCAGCAAAATAAGCTGATTCCCTTTTTGCTGGAAAATTACGCGCAGGAAAACCGGGACGAATGCCGGAGTTGGAACGAAAAGGCCGGGTATACCGCTTTTTTCAATTATTTTGAAGACGTCTACAACGCGTTATTTATAAAAAAAGACGAACCTAAACTGTCTCGTTTGAAAAAGGCGCTGGAATGGCTGATTAATCCGCAAAGCGCGGAAATCGCTTTTCTGACCAATTTTGATTTAGCCAGTTTGGTTGACCTGATCCCGGACCAGACTACCCGCCGCCGGTGGATAAAACTGGGGTTATTGTTAGGTAATTTCTTATTTACTGCCCGGGACCTGTTGGAACTGCAGGGGGAATTCTTTATTCCTCCGGGAGGAGAAAGATGGGAACACTTTTTTGTTACGCACAAACATCCCTCGCAGGAAGAATTTGATGAGCGCAGGGAAACGGATTTGGCGGACTTATTTGAAAGGTCGTATGCCTGCGGCCTCCTGCAGCGGTTGAGCGAGGCTGAACGGGTGGGTTTATACGAGGAGTGGGACCATGGCCAGCTTAAATCCATCGGGATAACTTTTTATCTGGAAGGAGGCGCCAAAGACAGGTTTATCCTGCGGGAATATCCTAAGGACAACGACTCCTTTATTACTATTGACGAAGTGAAAGAAAACGCCTCAGCCAGTTCCGCGCTCAATTCTTTTTGTTTTGCCGACCGATATACCTTGTTAAAATCCCTGGAGATGTATTTTTCCTCCGGCAGAAAACATTTTATGTTTGGGCCGGAAGGAAAACGGCTTCTCAAACCCAACATCGTCAAGCTGGCGAAGTTCACGCTTAGGGAACAGGCGGATATTGAGCGGGTTTTGCTTACTGCCGCCTTGGAAATGTTTGAGGAGATTACCGGCAAAGACTTGTCCGGCGTTTTGCGCGGGCTGAAAGAACTGCCTCTGGAACAGCCGGAAAAGTATTTGGTGGGAATAGACGTCCTGACGTGGGATTTGCGGAATAGTTTTGGCAGCGGCTTGAAATTTAAAAACGAAGGTTCCGGGATCACATTGTCTTTCCCCGCCCAAATTTATAACGCCGGTAATAACGCTATAGTGAATAAATTTCAGCAAAAATTAACCGCAAGGATGAAAGCTGTCCGTTCGCTGTTTAAACATCAAAACTTTAGAATCCTTGTGGAGGCTGATTATTGGGCGGTAACTATGTTAGATAAGGCCTATACGGTGGCCGGTATTTTAAACACATTGGCAGCGGCGGGAGTAATTATCCGCCTGGGTAATTCGCCGCAGGACATCCCCTTCTTAAACCTGCCGGCTCCCCGGGGCATGGTTTCCCGGTCTTATTATCTGGGCGCTCAAGAAGAGATTTCTGGTTTCCCCGATATTAGTTTTAGCGGTGAAAATTGCCAGGGGGCATACCGGATTTTACGGGAAGCGATAGAGCGCCACGAACAAGGGATAGAGAAGATGACGGCAGTCATTACAGATATCGATGACTCTATAGCGCCTAACAATGGCACAATAAGCCAGGAAATGTCTGGTTTATTAAAGCGGGCGCTGCAAGCGGGAATCAAGGTATATTTTATTAGCGGGGGAGAGTACGAAGATGGTTATGAAAAACGGATCATTGACAGAATAGAAGAAACTGTCCTCTGTTCCAGTCCGGTCAAATCTCAGCCGGCGGAATTTTGGCAGGTGATTCGCAGCGGCATATATGTATTGCCTGTGTATTACCAGCGTCCGGAAAATTTGGCGCTGGACCCGGGGATCGGAAAATATACAGATATCCCGGATACCGCGGCTTATGTGCGAAAGAATTTAGGGATGAGAGTGCTTCAATATTTGCCGTTTGGCCTGAGTCTTCCCTGGGAACATTCGCCTTACGGGCAGGCCTCCGGAGAATGGTTTAATATCAGGTTTATCGGATGGCCTGTTGTTCCTGAAGCGCTGCCTTTTCTGCCGCGGTTTGGGTATTACAAGACAAACCGCATCGCGCGTTATGAAGAAATAGACGCGCGGGAATTTAAGATAGGCGCTGCCGCTTATGGCAACCTGAAAAATAATAAGGAATTCGCCTCAAGATACAAAGAATTCCTTAAATTCGCGGAAGAAAAAGGAGCCGGGCTGGAGATTGTGGGCCGGTACCTGGCCTTTAACCATGTGTTGGGCAATAACGAGCAGGCCTGGTATAGAGAAGGCCTTGACTGCGTTGATCAGGACAGCCATTGGGCGGTGACTAAGTATAATAAAGAACATCCGGATTTCCAATACAGAGAGTTGATTAACTATTTTAAATACGCCGAGTGGGTGGCATATACGCAGGTTAAAGACGCCCTGGCAAAATTACTGGCAATGGGGATGTATTATATTGTAGATATTCCGTTCTATGAATCCAAGGGCGGCATAGCTTACTGGCTGCATCACAGGGACGGGTGGTTTGAAGGGATGGATAAATGCCCCGGAGTGCCGGGAAACAACCCCGGAGAAAAGGATCAATTCTGGGGTTGCCTGGCCCGGTGGAACTGGGACAAAATCAGAGAATTGGGTTTTGAGCCGTTTGTGGCGCGGTATCGTTTCTGGCTGAGTGAGATGAACGCTAACGGTGTGCGGGCGGATGCCGTTCACCGGATGTACAGGACTATCTTTGATGAACGCTTCCAGTCCGCGAATCCGCCGGGAGATGATTTGCTCTGGAACTTAAACCGGTGCATTGACGCTTACGGCGCTTTTAAGATTGGCGAACAGCTTGGGCCGCCTGTTGAAGGGATGGGTTTTGCTCATGACCCCGGCTGGCATTTATATTCTGTGCCCAAATGGGGCGGGGTAAAATATAATTCGGGCTGGGATATAGAAGCGCTGGAACTGCACGACGGCTGGCGCCTTCCGTGCGACCCCAAATATGGATTTATTGACGGGGCAAACCACTCCTTTTTAAACCAGGGCTGGATTAAAAACAGGATCAAAGATTTATATACCTGGCTTTTGTTACAGCAGCGCGACGGCATCCCGATGATTTACGCCGGTGACGAGGTGGCGGATACCTGGTGGCTGAACAACCCCTGGCTCGCGGATAATAAAATCGGCGATAACTGGCGCACGCGTATGCCCCGCCCAGGCGATCCGGACTTTGACCCCAATGTTGCCAATGAAATCTTCACGCACTTCCAGTGGATTGGCGGGGAGCTGAACAAGCGGAGCAGCAGCACGCTAAAATACGGGGTCAGTCCTCCACAATTGACATTTATTTTCAATGGCAGCATAAAAAACCCTTTTCTATTTAAATTGTGGTGGTCTGACCCCGATGGTTTCGTAATGTTTTTGTTTTTTGTATCCTCGCCGCTTACTGCCGGTAAAGAAGGAACGCTGCATACTTTTATTGGTCAGGCACGAATTGGGCCGGGCGGGATGTATCCTGGCAGGGGAGATATGCTTTGCGCGGAAGAGCGAGAGCGGGTTTATGTGGTTACCCGTGTGCCGGAAGATTTTCTACGCCGGAAAGGATTAGAGGTATGGATATATACGGATGCGGATGAAAACGGCCAGTGGACGGACAGGATACGGATGCACAAGTTGTATAAAAGTAATCCGCAGGATGACCGGTACATCGGCAGGCTGAGGTTGAGGCGGCAGGGGGTGATTCAGTATGTAACGCACTGGCTGCTCCGGGAGGCGGGAGATGTTATCGCCCAGGGCTGGTCCGGACCGGATAATGGAAAAAAGGCACGGGTTAATGTGGGATATATTACTGAGTTTATCCGCGATGCCCGGGTTGGGCCGGGTGAGATGTATCCCCGCCGGGGCGAGGTATTCGATGCCCTGCAGGGAGAAGAGGTGTATGTGCTTACCCGGCTGCCTGGGGAGTTTCTGCATTGGCCGGGGGTAAAGGTCTATATTCATTCAAATGTAAGCGGCAGTTGGCGTGATGATGTCCAGATGAAAAAGCTGAGGGCTGATGTGGATGACGACAGGTATATTGGTAAACTTAACCTAAACCGGCCGGGGAGAGTAGAGTTTATTGCCCATTGGGTTGTTTCTGAAGGAGACAAAGTTGTGGCGGAAGGCTATGCCGGGCCAGACGGTAAAGAGAACGGGTGTTTTCAAGTTTGGGCGCCGGTGGATGACTTGCAAGAGGAGTCGAAGATTTTTAGAGTAGCCTTTGTTTTGATTCACGAACACTACATAAGAGAGATTTCGTATAAAGAGTTAATCTCCCGTTACCGGCAGAAGATGATGGATATCGTCTCTGGCTCTTTCGATGAACGCAGCGCCTCTCGGTGGGAATGGGGTTTCTGGCCTATGTATAGAGCGCCTGAAGAAGAGTTAAGACGTGTCTCTATGCGGGAACTTAATCCCCGGTCTTGTGAACTCCCGGCAGAAGATGGGGATGCCTACTTAGACTTGTTTATCAGGATTTTTGTCGCAATTAACCATGGAATGCTTAACCCTGCGCTCTGTGGTTCTCTTTTCCGGGTGGCCTTAAACAGGGTGCTTAGCTCATTGGATATCTACAGCGCATTTTTTCCTTTGGTAATAGCGAGGATGGTGGAATCTAAAGAAAGTCGGGAAGATGGAGTTCCCGAGAAAAAAATGGTGGAAAATAATATCGGCTACGTGCGTTTATCTGCCTTTAACAAGGAAACCTCGGAAGCGTTAACCCGGGCGCTGTTGGAGCTGAAAAACCGGGGGATGACTAAATTAATCCTGGATTTACGCGGGAATGGGGGAGGTTTAGTGAAATCAGTAAAGAGAACGCTCCGCTTGTTTATGCCCGCGGGCACAGAGATAGCGGCTTTTGAGGACCGTAGTAAAGGTAAAACAGTGTGCCGGGCGGATGAGTCGGGAAAATATTGCGGGTATCCTTTGGTTGTTTTGGTAAATGGAGATTCCTACAGCGCCGCGGAGCTTTTTGCGGCGGCAGTTCAGGACAATAAGATTGGGGCTCTTGTGGGTAAAAGAACCGGAGGCAAAGGCGTAGGACAGACGTATTATACCTTAGGTGACGGGAGCTGCCTGGTGATTACGTTTGAGAAATGGCTTACTCCCCGTGGCCGTTGCGTGCAGGGAACAGGTATAGAACCGGATATTGAAGTAGATGGTTTAGGCGCGCAGTTCTGGCGGGCGGTGGAGGTGTTAAGAAGCAGCAGTCCGCTGCGGAATGCTGCAAACGGTCTTTTTTCTTCGCCGCTGACGAATGACTCCCGGAAAGTCTGGACAGTAGATAAGCCGATTTGGTGGGTGAAAACGCAAGATGCCTTTATCGTGCGCGTGGATAAGCCCGGGTTTGCGCATGCCGGGGTGTGCGTGGACGGGAAGAACTGGAAGGCAGGCAAGGATGTGGATGTCCAGCTTGAGCCGGTGGAGCAGGAGGGGAAGATTGTCTATTATGAAGCGGCAATACCGGCTCCCTGCGATGTGTTTACGCTTTGTCTGGAAGGTGTCTGGCAGGGGAAAAATTATATTGTGGAGCGGGTTAGCCAGGGGATAGCGGCGCGCGTCCTTAAAAGCGCGGGTTTCAGCGGACATCAGTTAGTCAAAGAAATTGTAGAGTTGTTAATATCTAAAGGTATTGATCTAAAAGAGGAATATAAATTTATTATTAAATGCCTCCAGGAATTGAGAGATAGTGAAGTCTTGTCTGTTTGGCTGCTGCGCAAAATGGCCGCGGCGCTGAAAGAGAATGAGATTACGAAAGAAAATTACAAGCGGTATATCCTTTGTCCCAAGCTGTGGCATAATCAAAGTGAATATAGCTATATTCATTGGGTAGAGAAAGAGCGTCCTATTTTAATTAGAGAAAAGAGAGGAGCGGAAGTTACCGTCGGGTTAATAATTGAGAAAGGAATAAAAGATCATAACATTAGAATCCCGCTGGAATATACAGGGGAAAAT
>JAZDEE010000077.1:0-4067 GCA_043809065.1 Candidatus Omnitrophota bacterium
GGCAGTGAGTTATATTCCCATCAAAGAAATGCTGAATATGCGGGATTATCCCGCGAATCGGGAAGAGATGGAACTTTTTTACGCGCAGTCGCAAAAGGCGGTAGGATTGCTGCTCACCCAGTATGGACGGAAGAAATTCGCGCAGTTTTGCCTGTTCTTAATAGCGGGCAAAACCTTTGATGAGAGTTTAAGTTTGGTTTATGAAGGACGCTTTAAGGATACGTCTGCCTTTGAACAGGTCTGGATTAAGTATATTTTGAAATAAAATGGTTGATTTGACTCGCCCGGAAAAAATAATTCTCATCTTTCTTATTTTCACTTTTATTATGGGATTGGGTGTAAACTTTTATAAAAAGACGCGAAACGATATTCGTCTTAGTGTTCAGCCCGGCCGGGCGGATATTCTTCAGGAAAAGCATGAAGAATTGGTTAGTGAACAAAAGGCGCGGATTAATATTAACAGCCTTGATATAGATGAGTTGATTGCTTTGCCCGGGGTGGGTAAGCAATTAGCGGATAGGATCGTCCGTTATCATCAGGAATACGGCCCGTTCACAAATAAAGAAGACCTTATGCGCGTAAAAGGCATGGGGGAGAAAAAGTTTGAGGCAATCAAAGATTTAATTGTAGTAGAGGACGGGCTTGCCCCGTCCCGTAACTGACGTATTATATGGAAAAAAGAGACATAAAAGACATTCCAATAGAGGAACTAAAAAAAGATTTAAGCGGAATGGGGCAGGCGTCTTATCGGGCCGTCCAGATATTTCGTTATATATATCAGGAAGGCATTGTAAATTTTGCTCAAGCCGTTAATCTCCCGAAAATACTCCGGGAAAGATTGGATGAAAGTTACTGTATAAGCAATTTACGCGTTATTGAACATTTAAAATCCGCGGATGACTGTGAAAAATTTCTCTTTAAACTTTCCGATGGTAATTTGATAGAAACGGTTTTGATTAGCGCCAAAGCGCGCCAGACCATTTGTCTTTCCACCCAGGTCGGCTGCAAGTTCCATTGTGTTTTTTGCGCAAGCGGCCAGGCGCCTTTCAAAAGAAATCTTTTTCCTCAGGAGATGCTTGGACAAATTTTATTTGTGCTGCATAGGTTAAAACGTAAGGTAACCAACTATGTTTTTATGGGGATGGGCGAGCCTTTGGATAATATCGAGCATTTGCTTACCACCCTGAAAATAATGAACTGCCGGGCCGGCTTGAATATAGGGGCAAGAAGGATTACTGTTTCTACTTGCGGGCTAATCCCCGGTATGAAAAGATTGAAAGATTCGGGACTTGCGGTCAATTTATCTGTTTCTATCCATGCCGCGCAGGATAAACTGCGGGCTTCTCTGATGCCGGTAAACAGACAGTATCCTTTGACCGCGCTGATGAGAGCGTGCGCGGAATTTAGCCGCGAAACCAAAAGGATAATTACGCTGGAATATATTTTATTCAAGGGCGTTAACGATTCGATGGAAGACGCGGATAATCTTGCCCAGCTCAGCCGGAAGCTAAGGGCGAAAGTGAACTTGATAGGATATAATTCTGTTTCCGGAGAGAAATTTTTCCCGGCTGAACAGCAAACCGCGAATAGGTTTATGTATCAACTGCTGAGGCAGGGAATCCAGGTTACGCTTAGAGAATCAAGAGGGAAGGGTATCCAGGCCGCCTGCGGCCAGCTTGCCGGCGGGGCGTCATTCCGGCATTGAATACCGAGGTTCCCGTCGTCTAACTTATGTATTATGCGTATTAAATAGAGGGGTTTTGAGGAGCGTCTAAAAAACTTTTTTTATTTACTTCCAATGTTCGCTATGATATACTATCCGTATTTATATCTTCTTTTTTGATAACGATATAGATAATGAAGATATTAACTTTCCAGTAGAAAGGAGGAAAGCGTGAAAAGATTTTTTATTATAGGAGGATTGATAGGATTGGTCGTTTTGCTCAGCGCGGTGTTTACTGCTTCTGAAGCGCAGGAAGAAACTAAATATGCCTGGGGGACGGTGAGCAGTGTATCGGCCAGCGGGTTTGTGCTCACGGAATATGATTATGATAATGAACAGAAAGTAGATATTACTTATTCCTGCGATGCCCAAACTAAACTATATAATTTGAATTCACTGCAGGAGCTTAAGGCCGGAGACAATGTTTGGATTGATTATATGACAAAAGACAAGCAAAGAATAGCTTTGGGTATTGAGATAGAGGATTTTAGCGAAGAAACAGATACCGATACGGGAACTGATACTACGACTCCCCCCACTGATAAGGGAGCCGTAGAAGACGAAACCGGGAACACGGAGTAAAAATATCTATCTGTTGACGGACAACAAGCTGCTAAAAAAGGATGTCTCTGCGTTGGGTATAATTGTTTCGGAAAAATACCATTGTGATAAAACGGCAGCGGTTTTTTCTTATGTGATGCGTTTAAACAGCCTCAAGATATGACTTGAGGCTGTTTTTTTAACGAGGAAAACGAGGAAGGAGTTAAAAGATGTTAAGAGAGATTTTTTTGTCTTTTATTCCTTTATTTGTGGCTGTAGATGCCATTGGCGTATTGCCTATCTTCATTTCTTTGACCGAAGGGCTTAGTCAAAAGAAAAAAAAGAAAATTATCTCCCAGTCTATGATAACCGCTGTTTGCCTGGCATTAGGATTTATTTTTTTAGGCAGAGCATTATTTAGATTCCTGAATATTACTGTAGGGGATTTTATGGTAGCCGGCGGGGTCTTGCTTTTTTGTATAGCGATAACCGATATTATAAATCCTGAAAAAAAACGCCGGATTTCCAGCGCCGAGTTAGGCAGTGTGCCTTTAGGCACGCCTTTGATTGTCGGACCTGCTGTGCTGACAACAGCGCTTATTATATTGCAGGAATATGGATTAGCGCCTACTTTAATTGCTGTGTTGAGCAATGTGGCTTTAGCGGGACTGATCTTTTTGTTTTCGGCTTTAGTCATAAAAGTCATAGGAGTGTCCGGAGCGCGCGCGTTATCCAAGATTGCCGCCTTGCTGTTGGCTTCAATAGCGGTAATGATGATCAGAAAAGGAATTATGTATATCTTGCGTTTATGAAGGTCTAACCATTATTGCAGGGCACAGGCGTGCCTGTCCCCGCAGGATTACTTTCCAAGTTAACATAAAATTATTTATAAGCGGTTTTGCAGGGGGAAAAGCTTCTCATCATCAGGGGGCACAATGAGTTATCCCTGATTCTATATTTCCTGATTTTAGTCAAGTCAGCGCCATTCTTATGCGTTTCCGGAAATTTCCCTTATCACGGAGTTTTAAAAAATGGACGGAAAGTTAGATGAAAAATTTATGCGCCTGGCTATTCAAAAGGCGGAGAAGAATTTAAAGATTATGGAGGGTGGTCCTTTTGGCGCTTGCATAGTTAAGGAAGGCGCGGTCCTCGCGGTTGCGCGGAACACGGTATTAAAGAGCGACGCCACCTGTCATGCGGAGATGAATGCCATTCGAATTGCTTCTCGTAAGATTAAGACTTATGATCTTTCCGGCTCGGTTATTTATTCTACTACTGAACCATGCCCGATGTGTTTTAGCGCGCTTCACTGGGCCAGGGCAGGCCTGATTGTTTATGGGACAAAGATTATTGACGCGGATAAGATTGGTTTTAATGAAATGAAAATCAGCGACAGGCGCTTAAAAACGCTGGGGAAAAGTAAAATAAAGCTTGTCCCCGGATTTTTACGCGATGAATGTGAACAGCTGTTAGTGAGTTGGAACAGATTGCCCGACAAAATGTTATACTGAAGACAGGTACTGACTTCCGCAGCGGGACACCCAAACGAATTCCGGGAACAGAACACTTAATTACAGGCAGGCCTTTTGGTGATAAAGATTTTATAAAAAACCTTGAAGGGATAGTTGGAAGAATATTGGGACCAAAGAAGCCCGGTCCCAGAAAAAGAGTGAATTAAGTGTTCTGTCCCGAATGGCGCTGACTTAAGCAAACGCATTTTCCCGCCTCCATTGTTTTCTTGACGTATGTAATATCGAATAATGCTTCTGATCTCTCCTCTTAAAGCGCGGCTCAATTCGATTCG
>JAZDEE010000078.1:0-4159 GCA_043809065.1 Candidatus Omnitrophota bacterium
ATTAAAGAAAGAAAAAGAAAGAGTAACAGCGATAGGGCATTTTGATAGTGGAAGACTTATAGAGGAGGCGTTAAAAGAAGCGGAAGAAAGGTTAGAAGAAGTTACAAAGGAGTATGCCGAACGGCAAAGTGAAGTTAGCGGCTTGCGGACAGAAATAGAAACGCTTAATCAAAAGGCCGCATCCATCCGCGAAGAACTATCTTCTACCCAGAAGAAGTTGGATGAACTTAAAGCCGAACGGGCGAGGATAACCAGCAGTCCGCTAAATAAAGCAGCAGTAACAGCAGGGGTGAGCGGGCTGTTAATGAGTATGGCAAGTCAGGCATATGGAAGCGCGTGGGTTGCCTACCATGTTGGGCGCGGATATCCGGATGGCGCGGAAGCATGTTTGTTCGCTTTTGTCGGGGCTATGCCGGTGGCAATAGCAAGTTGGATTGTAAGCAAAATATTAAGGTGCGGTTTTGGTAAGTCTCTGCTGTTGGTGTTCAGCGGCTCTGTGGGCATGTGCTTTTTAGAATCAAAAGCATGGATTCTTCTGGGAGAAATGGGTATAGGCGGAGCCTTTATAGTATTTATAGTTTGGTTAATTAGTTTATGCCGTGGAACCGGAGCATACAGGCCGGATACCAGAAGAGAAAGAAGGGAAAAGAGAGATAATACCCAGGGTAAAAGCCCTTGGACCAGCAGTCCCATAGAAAGAGAACAGGCCCGGATACATGAGGAAATCAGCAGGTGCGAAAGCGATTTACGGGCAAATCCCCGGAACTTAACCGCGCGGGCAAAACTGGCGAATTTGCATGAGAGTATAGGCGAATACGGCCGGTCAAGATACCATCATGAAAAGCTGGAAGAGACCTATAGCCTGATAGAAGTGGAGCAATGGAAAAAATCCAGCAGTCCGTTAAATAGCAATTCTTACATTGAGGAGATTTTGTTTAAGAATTCTTTGGCGGAGATTATCAGTAAAATTCCGGGGACAGTTCACTTAATTGAGAAAAATTTGCCTAAGGAAGAATTAGGCCCGAAAAGAAGAGGCTGCACT
Organism: Candidatus Omnitrophota bacterium; assembly: GCA_043809065.1. Lineage (GTDB taxonomy): Bacteria > Omnitrophota > Gorgyraeia > JAFGHF01 > JAZDEE01 > JAZDEE01. The sequence goes on from JAZDEE010000078.1 coordinate 1,043, forward strand.
TTTTTTCCTCCTCTAAATAGTTTCCGTAGATTTCCCCGGGCGGACAATGCGAACCTTATGTTTTCCCACGATGACCAGAGCATTTTTAAAAGAGGAAAACATTTTCCTTCCTATCAGAGGTGCCAGGATAGCAAGCAGTGCCTGGGGGGTAAAGGGGGAGATTTTGAAGACGACAATACCACTATGGCTTCCCAGAGGAAATCTGTAGAGATTATTGAAGTCGTTATCCAGCGTAAGGATAATTCTGTTTTCTTTGCCGCAAAAAAGGACAATTCGTTCGTCGGAAACTTTCGCAAGTCCCGCGTCCGCGGCTTTGATAATATCATATCCGTTTTTTTTCAAAAGTTCTGTTCCGCAGCTAAAAAAGCAATGGTCGGCAAACAGTTTCATTTAGGATACCTCTTGGAGAGAAACCTCTTCGTTTTTAAAGACACAGACTGCATAATGCACGCAGGCCTTGATGTCTTCAACAGTAAGGTCGGGATAACATTGCGTAATGATTTCTTTAGGGGTCAACCCCTGCTCGATAAGCGCCAGTATCATATGGATGGGGATACGTGTTCCCGTTATCACAGGTTTTCCGAAACATACTTTAGGGTCAACAGCAATTCTTCTTGTGTACATTATTTATTCACCTCCGCGATAAATAGTAATATATCTGTAAATAGGATTTCTCCAGCTTTTTGATAAATTCAGTGGAGTAGATATCTATAGTAAGTATAATTCAGCTTTTGTTGAGAGTCAAGGGAATTTCCGCACCAGCAGTCCGCTAAGCGGCAGAGAAAGCGCGGAAATAACTGCCGCGGAAACGGGGTCAGACCTCAATATTCAACAAACACCGTTTGAAAAAAATAAATATGGAACGACCATCGGGATTTTTGTAGAAGCACAGAAAGGATTATTAGATAAATTAGAGGGTGCAATTTCGGGGACGGTTTACTTAATTGAAAAAAATCCGCTCAAATTAAGTGAACCGTCCCCGAAATCGCAAAAGGCCATTCATAGCTATGCGACTCTTTTGTTAGTTATTTTCAGTCAACTTTTCCGAAACAAATTGCTGCAGGAGCCGGTTAAAGAAGATAGCGTTATGGCTGGCGAAGCGGTGCAGTGCCTTCCATTGTTTTTCTCCCAATCCAATTACTACCTTATGCCGGGGCTTGGGAAATTTAAGGTTGGCCGGTTTGGTTTGGGAGAGGTATTCAGTGGAATCGTGTCTGTCCCAGAAAGCCGCGGCTTCGACATCATTCTTGAATTTAGGAATTGTTTCAGAGATATTTTTAGTCATTATTCACCTCAGTTTAATGAGGAAACGGCGGCTGTCCCTCAAGTGAGTTGTGGAGTAAGAATGACTATTAGTCCGATAATAAATCAGTCCACAGTCCCTGCCTTGCCGGCAGGCAGGCACGGTCCATGGTCCACAGAACAACAGGATAAGTTTTCTATCGGCTGTGTGGTTTCTTCTGCGGTAAAGATAGGCAGTGCTCCTCTTTCTTGTAAGGAATTAGTTGATAGAACGAAAACGGGAAGAAGCCTCAATGCAGATAACAAGATTTATTCTTCTTTACGCAAGCGGTATTTTTCTGCATCTACAATAATGAGAGTTTCTTTGAAGTCTTTGGGGGAAAGTTCGTTGAGGAGTTTTTCAAGGGTAGTATGGATTTTATCTTCTAAGGCATGGCGGAATCTTAACAATATGATTCCATGGTGCAGTTTTGGCGGATATAATAATATGTTGCCAAAGTCTAAGTCTTCTGTAATTATGATTCTTTCTTCCTTGATTGCCCATTTAAGAATCTCAAAGTCCGGTTTACCTCCCAAATGGTTTTCCTTGGCTGAAATTACAGAATATCCTAAGTTACGTAAAAAGGTTATAGTAGAAACACCTACACACTCATCGGCAGCAAACTTAACTTTACCAGCTTTATTTGTTGACAAAATGGACATCTTCGTTTTTCACAAGAGAGTTAGCGTATTCAACACAGGCCTGGATATCTTTGCGGGTGAGTTGGGGAAAGTAGTTATTGATGATTTCATCAAAGGCGAGTCCGTCTTCAAGCAAGTCCAGGATTTGCCAAAGCATTATACGGGTTCCCCTGATGGTAGGTTTACCATGACAAATGGCAGGGTTAGCTACAATACGTCCGAACATTTTCTTTACCTCCCTGGAGTTGAGAAGCATGGATTAACTGCGCTTAATAATTTCGTTCAGCAAAAACTATACCACACTGATAGCAGAATGTCAAGCGCTCCTGCCGCAAAAACGGGGTCAGACCTCAATATTCAACAAACACTGTTTGAAAAAAATAAATATGGAGGATATGGGGTCAGACCTCAACATTCGACATTGAATCGGTTTGTTTATGCTGCCATTAAAAATAAATGTCAAATGTGGAGGTCTGACCCCAATGGTGTTCATGATAGCGAGGCCGCTTCTAATAACGCCGCTTGCCTTGTCGGCAGACAGGCCGGCAGGCAGGCCTCGAAGGGAAGGGCCTCTTCCACTGTTAATTATTGTCGGTTGCTTAACGTTGCCGCGGTTATTTTATCTATAGCTTCTATTTTCGGTTTAGTTCCCGGGCAGGTAATGCTTGTTATAGTGGGCGGGATGACGCTGGCGCAGTTGTTAAAGTCGCGCGGATACGCGCGGGATGTCCCGCGGGCGAGCGCTTCATTTGGTAGATTGATTAAGCCTGCCATTATTACTTTGGCGTTGTTTGCCGTCAGCCTGATTGCCGCGTCGGCGGCACAGGCAGTTAGTTTTGCCCTGCAAGGCGGTAATTTGATTGGCATAGTCGCCAAAGGCGACACCTTTGGTCATATCCTGGAGAAAATAAGAATTATTACCCAGTCTGCGGACCCGGGATACTATACTTCCCCGCAGTCTATGATTGATGGACAGTTGTGGGGTGAAGCTGGCGCGGCAAATAGTTCTTACCATGCCATCAGAGTGGATAACTCCGGCTATTCCAATATCCACAAGGTTTATCCGGGGCAGAACATAGACCTTACTAAATTAAACCTTCCGAAAGACATTCAGAATAGACTTACCGGAGAGACTATTCCAACTCCTCAATCTTCTCCAGGCAGTCAAACTGCTTTTCCTGCTTCATCAGACCA
>JAZDEE010000079.1:0-16014 GCA_043809065.1 Candidatus Omnitrophota bacterium
TTTGCTTTTTAGAGATATTAAGTAATAAAATCCGAAGCACGAAATACGAAATCCGAAACAAATTCGAATTTTCCAATGCTCAAATGTTCAAAACAATATTCTTTAGGTATATGTTTGAGTCATTTGTATTTTGAGAATTTAAACATTGTTTCGGATTTCGATATTCGGATTTCGGATTTTAAATTGTAACGAGACTAAATGTGTTTGTAATAGTATGAAGGACCGAATCACGGTTGATGCCCCGGCTAAGGTAAATTTGTATCTGAACATCTTGTCCAAAAGAGCCGATGGCTACCATAATATTGAAACTATTTTCGAAAAGATCAGTTTGTGTGACCGCCTGACTTTGACCAAACGGAAACAGGGCATTAAGGTCTTTTGCCGCTGTCCGGGAGTGCCGCAGGACCGAAGCAACCTCGCCTTTCAGGCAGCCGAAGTATTGCTTAAAGAAGCAAACAGCGCTGCCGGAGTAACCATAAGGATAAAAAAGAACATACCTGTAGCCGCTGGTTTAGGCGGAGGCAGCAGTGACGCGGCCGCGGTCCTTTTAGGTTTAAATCACCTTTTGGGGTTAAAGATACCCGGTCTTCGTTTGCGCCAAATGGCCGTTGATTTGGGCGCGGATGTTCCTTTTTTTCTTTTACCGTCCTGCCGGGCAATAGGGACAGGAAAAGGAGAGGTTTTAACTAAGGTAACGTATGGAAAGGAATATTGGTATATTTTGGTCGTTCCGCGCGGCTTAATGGTTTCTACCCGCCAGATGTATCAGACCCCCAGAATAACCTTGACAAAGAGAACCCCGGATGTTAAAATTATCCTTCACGCTTTAGCGAAAGGTGATTTAACCGCATTAGATAAAAACAGTTATAACAGCTTTGCCGCGGTGCTGCAAAGAAAATATAAACAAATCGCGCAGGTTCAAAAGGCCCTCCGATCTTCTGGAGTTCAAGCAACCTTGGTGTCTGGAAGTGGGCCTTGTGTTTTTGGGGTTGCTCAAACTGGAAAGGAGGCGGGAGAAATAAAGGACAGATTGGCAGCGCTGAAAAGAAATTGGCAGATAATAATAGCAAAGACATACACAAAAATACCAGGAACTAATTAAGCAGCGAGTCGCAAATAATACTGGTTGCTCTCTGCTTCTTAGTGTGGTAAACAGGAGGCGTGAACTAGAATGGAAATCACCGAAGTAAAGATTTTTTTACGGGATAATCCAGCCACAAAATTAAGGGCGTATGCTACGATTACTTTTGACAACGCTTTTGTGGTTAGAAATATAAAAGTAATAGAAGGCAACAAAGGTTTGTTTGTGGCAATGCCTTCCCGGCGGGTGGAAGAGCCTTGTCCGAAATGCGGGGCTAAGAATGCGATGAGAAGCAAATACTGCAACCAGTGCGGTACAGACCTGCCCCAGAGACCAGGCGTATATAATATGGAGGGTGTATCCGGGCCGGATAAAAAGGATGCCCGTTCCGAACACAGGGATATCGCCCACCCGATTAATATGGAAACCAGAGAATATATTCAGAAGAAGATCTTAGCGGCCTATGAGCTGGAAAAGTCTAATACAGCGCATAGCGGCGGGATAGGCGAGATGCATGTCTCCGAAGACGATATGAATATATAACGATAATATTGCCCGGTGGTGAAATTGGTATACACACCGGCCTTTGGAGCCGTGGTTCCTGGTTCGAGTCCAGGCCGGGCAGCGCTTAAAACAGGCAGGGTTAGGTTGCCATAAACCCAACGGGGAGTGGATGCCTAACTCTACTTTGGATATAGGACTGGATAATTGTAAAGTGACAAATCTTGCCGGTATAATTTTGGCCGCGGGCGAGGGCACGCGGATGAAATCCGCGATGCCTAAAGTGCTGCATAAGGTCTGCGGTGAACCGATGTTGAAATATACCCTCGACTCACTGCGAAAATTAGGGGTTAAAGATAACATTGTCGTTACAGGATATAAAGCGGAAGAATTAGAAGCGTGGCTTAAGTCTCAGGGGAAGGGGCTTAAGCCTGTCCGGCAGTTGAAACTATTAGGCTCAGGAGACGCCGTGCGCCAGGCTCGCCGGTCCCTGGCTAAATTTAAGGGAGACGTGCTGGTGCTTTATGGTGATACTCCTTTGATTGGTTACGACAGTTTGGAAAAACTGGTTAATCTGCATCAAAAGAGTAATGCCGCCTGTACTCTGCTCACGGCTGTTTTAAAAAATCCCACGGGTTTCGGCCGAATTTTACGGGGAGAAGATAACAAGATTGTAAAAATTGTTGAAGAGCAGGACGCCGACCATTATGAAAAAGCCATAGACGAAATTAATGTGGGGGCGTATTGTTTTAAAAGCGCGGATTTATTTTCGGCTTTAGAAGAATTGACGCCGGATAATATGAAAAAAGAATATTATCTGACCGATGTGGTGGCGGCCTTAAACCGGGGCAAGGCGCTGGTGGAAAGCGTTGCCGCCGATAACGAAGAGGAGGCCTGGGGGATAAATTCCCGTTCTGATTTAGCCCGGGCGAATGCCGTAATCAACAAAAGGCGCCAGGAGCATTTAATCGCTAACGGAGTTACTATTATTGATCCGGCCACGACGTATATTTTTGGAGAAATAGAGGCCGGCAGTGATACGGTCATTTATCCTCATACAGTGATTGAGGGCGGCGTGAAGATTGGCCGAAGCTGCCAGATTGGTCCTTTCGCGCATTTGCGCTCGGGCGCGGTTTTGGAAGACAGCGTGAAGATCGGCAACTTTGTGGAAATAGTCCGGGCTAAGATTGGCGCCGGTTCGAAAATAAAACACCACAGCTATATCGGGGATACGCTGATGGGGAAAAATGTCAATGTCGGCGCCGGGGCGATTACCGCCAATTATGACGGAAAAAATAAAAATACGACTATTATTGAAGACAACGCCTTTATCGGAGTCGGCGCTGTGCTGATTGCTCCGGTAAAGATCGGCAAAGGCGCTCTTGTGGGAGCGGGAAGTGTAGTGACCAAGGGAAAAGATGTGCCTGCCGGAAAGATTGTCGCCGGAGTTCCGGCCGCGGTCCTTAAAAAACGCAGGGGCGAGGTTACCTCGCCCCTGCAACGCAAAAGGGGTCATTAATGTTTAGCAGATTGGCTGTATTTACAGGAAACGCGCACCCGAAATTGGCCGAGGATATCTGCGGGCATCTGAAAATCAAATTAGGGGATGCTTTAGTTTCCCGATTCAGTGAAGGAGAAGTGCGGCTGAAGATTAATGAAAACGTGCGGGGAAAAGATGTGTTTATAATTCAGCCCACCTGCCCGCCCACCAATGAGAATATAATGGAACTGTTGATTATGATCGACGCGCTCAAGAGAGCCTCGGCAGGAAGAATAACGGCTGTTTTGTCTTATTACGGCTACGCGCGCCAGGATAGAAAAGACCAGCCGCGCGTTCCGATTAGCGCTAAACTTATCGCGGATTTAATCAGCGTGGCGGGGGCGTCCCGCCTTTTGACTGTGGATTTGCATGCCGGGCAGATTCAGGGGTTTTTTAATATTCCCGTGGACCATCTTCTGGCTATAAATGTGGTTGTGGAATATTACATAAAACTGGGGTTGGAAGATTTGGTTGTTGTGTCTCCGGATGTGGGAGGTATAAAGATGGCCCGGGCATACTCTAAAAGGCTGCAAGCCGATTTAGCCATCATTGATAAACGGCGGCTGGGTCCGGAACGCACGGAAGTAATGAACATTATGGGAGACATCAAAGGCAAGAATGCCCTAATTGTTGATGATATAGTAGCCACTGCCGGTTCATTGGTAGAAGCCACCCAGGCATTAAAAGCAAATGGGGCCAAGGATGTTTACGCGGCAATTACGCATCCTGTGCTTTCCGGGCCGGCATTGGAAAGGATAGAAAAATCTTCCTTGAAGGAACTGGTTTTGTGTGATACTATACCAGTACCGGATTCAAAATTACATCCTAAAATTAAAGTGCTTTCAGTAGCGTCTTTAATCGCGGAGGCTATTAAAAGGATTCATCGGGAAGAGTCTATTAGCTGTTTGTTTGATTAACAGAACTGGCGGGGGTGGAAGGTAGTAAACAATGAATAAGGTAAATTTAAAGGTTAATGTCCGAGAAGAAACAGGCAAAGAAGCGGTAAAAAAGCTGAGAAGCGCGGGAATTATTCCGGCGGTAGTCTATAAAGGAAATCAAGCGCTGCAGATCAAAGTGCCGGCCAAAGATTTCCTGAAAGTAATCCATAGCCAAGCCGGAGGAAACGTTTTAGTAGATTTGGGCCTGGATGAGGCCGATAAACATAAGCTGAAAGAGAAGGTTTTTCAGTTTCCCGTGACTGCTATAATAAAAGAAGTGCAGTACCATCCGGTAAGAGGTGAAGTCCTGCACGCTGATTTTAATGAAATTTCTCTGACGGAAGCGATCATTGTCAAAGTCCCTATTGCCGTGAAGGGAGCGTCCCAGGGAGTCAAAGAAGGCGGTGTTTTGGAACATGTCCTCTGGGAAGTAGAAATAGAATGTTTACCTACACAGATTCCCGGAAAAATTTCCGTGGATGTTACCGCTTTAAAAATAGGCGATTCCGTATTGGTAAAAGACTTGCAAATACCCCCGGACGTTAAGATGCTTAGTGATCCGCAGTCTACGGTAGTTGCCGTGTCCGCTCCTCACCTTGAGGAAGCTGAAGCTGCTAAACCGGAAGAAGGAGCGCCTGCCGAGCCGGAAGTGATTAAGGAGAAAAAGCCTAAAGAAGAAGCCGAAGAAGGCAAGCCGGAATAACGATAAAGGTATCCGCCTTCTCGTCATATATAGTGTAGGGAGCAGGCCTGCCTGCTCCGTTATTTGTTAGGTATTTGTTAGGTATCCGTTATTCGTTAGTTAAAGGATATAGTTATAATTGAAAGTAATCTTAGGGCTGGGGAATCCCGGATTAAGATATAGAGACAACCGCCACAACCTGGGATATTGGGTAATAGAAAAATTAGCCAGGGCGCATAAAATAAAAATTACTCAAAAAAACAGCAAGTTTACTGCCCAGGAAGCCGTTATCAGGAATACTCAGGTTTTATTAGCTAAGCCTTTGACTTATATGAATTTAAGTGGTGAGGCAGCGTTAGCTGTAATCAGGCAAAAACAAGTAAACTGCCAGGATATATTGGTAGTGTGTGATGATGTAAATTTACCGTTAGGGCAAATTCGCATTAGGGCGGAAGGGCGTTCAGGCGGGCATAATGGGCTGCGTTCCATTATTAATCTTTTGAAAACAGAAGCATTCCCGCGTTTAAGAATAGGAATCGGCATGCCGACAGATAATCCGGAAGGAAATCTTAGCGCGCATGTATTGACAAAATTTAATAAGGATGAGTTGAAGCTCGTCAAGAAGGCAGTGGAAGAGGGGGCGCATTGTTGTGAAGTTTGGCTCGCAGAGGGAATAGAGCCGGCAATGAATCGTTTTAATACCCGGATTTTGCAGTAGGTTGGAATCCTGCCGCGAATTTTGGGTTAAATGGAGGTGAATAGTCTTGCAAGCATATGAAGCAATGTTTATTTTGAAACCGTCCTTACAGGAAGAAGAACAAAAAGAGCTGATTGGTAAAGTAGAAGGTGTTTTAAAAGAGCAAAAAGCGGAAGGGGTCAATATTCAGCTTTTTGGCCGCCGGCAATTGGGTTATGAAATAAACCATTGTAAGGAAGGCACGTATTATCTGGTGAATTTTTCCGCGCTGGATAAAACAATACCGGCTAAGTTAAAACACTTTGTTGTGCTCAACGAAAAGATTCTTAGAGTATTGATTGTTAAAAAAATAAAACCCGCCCCCAAAAATACAGATACGGGGAAAGTGGTAAAACAAAAAACGGAAACAGGGGAAGGGGTTACTCAGGAGTCTGTTAACGATTAATCCCGGATTTTGGGTTAAAGAGGGCAGAAAATATGGCTAATTTGAATCTGGTGTTTCTAATGGGGAACCTGACGCGGAATCCGGAGTTAAGATATACTCCCAGCGGAGCGGCAGTCAGTAATTTAAGACTGGCAGTGAACAGAAGATATAAGACTCAAACCGGGGAATTCAAAGAGGATGTTACATTTCTTACAGTGGTTACCTGGGGCAAACAGGCGGAGACTTGCGCTCAGTTTCTCAGCAAAGGCAAACCGATATTTGTAGAAGGAAGACTGCAGATGCGTTCCTGGGAAACTCCGGACGGCCAAAAACGAAATGTGTTAGAAGTGAGAGCTTGGCGTATTCAGTTTTTAGGCAGTAGAGTTTCTGCCGCGGAAGACGGAGCGGAAGAATTAAAAGAAGAGGGTGAGGAAGACTTAAAAGAAGATTCTCTGGCGGCGCTGTTGAAAGGCGAGGGAACGGGGGCGGAGTTTCCGGCATCTTCCGGAGATAAAACAACAGGGGCTTCCGAAGAAGCGCCTTTTTAAGTAGAGTAAAGATATGAAAATTCGAAATCCGAAATACGCCAGCCAGAGGCTGGTCCGCCTCCGGCGGAAAATCCGAAACAAATCCGAATTTTCAAATGTTTCAATTTCAGAAATTTTGTTTTGGTCATTTGGATTTTAGTTGTTTGAAAATTGTTTCGAGTTTCGAATTTCGCGCTTCGAATTTAATTTTAACATGTTATACGAGGATTAATTAAAGGATATGGAAAAAAAAGAGAAGAAAAAACGGGTTAGAAGAATAATAAAAGTTTTTCGAAAGAAAAGATGTATTTTTTGCGATGAAAAGATAGAGGATATAGACTATAAAGATGTTTCCCGGCTGATGAAATTTATCAGCGAAAGGGGCAAGATAATTTCCTCTCGTAATTCCGGTGTATGCGCGCCGCATCAAAGAAAATTGACTCGGGCGATAAAACTGGCGCGGGTTATAGCTCTTTTACCTTTTGTCCGGAAGTAAGGGCGGACAGGGAATTTCTCTGCAGAGATACAAAATTTTGTGTCTCTGCATTCAACAACATTTTGTGTCCCTACAGAAGGGTGGAAAAATGCAAGTAATTCTGAAAAAAGATATAGACAAATTGGGTAAAACAGGCGCTGTTGTGGCCGTGGAAAATGGCTATGCCAGGAACTTTTTGCTGCCTAAAGGGTTCGCTCTTCCTGCCTCGCCGGTTAATGTAAAGATTGTAGAAGCAGAGAAGAAAAAAATAGCTTTGCGTGAGGAGAAAGAGAAGCGCGAGGCGCAGCAATTAGCTGAAAAAATCGGCGCGCTTTCCTGCACGATTGCGGTCCAGGCCGGCAATGAAGGAAAGCTTTTTGGCAGTGTGACGAATCAGGATGTTGTTTTGGCATTGCAGAATGAAGGCATTGAGGTAGATAAGAAAAAGATAGATCTGCCTGAGCCGATTAAGGAACTGGGAGTGTTTAAAGTAGAAATTAAACTGCATCCTGAAGTTGTCGCGTCAGTTAAGATTTGGGTAGTAAAAAAATGAGGAGTTGGGAATATTCCCGCTGCTCATCCTGGGCGGAGTCGAAGGATTGGAATCGGTCATGCACAGGGATATCGCAGGTTTAAAAGATATCCTTACAAATAGATACAATGGCGCTGAAAACTTTCCCCGAGTTTAAAGATATAGCGTTGGAGAAAGTGCCGCCTCAGAACATTGAGGCGGAGATTGCTGTTTTAGGTTCAATGCTTATTGAGGAAGACGCCATTGCCCAGGCTATAGAAGTACTCAAACCCGCTTCATTCTACAAGGATGCCCACCGCAGCATATTTCAAACTATACTAAGCTTATATAATTCCAACAGAGCAGTAGATTTGGTTACTTTGACCGAAGCGTTAAAGGTAAACGGCATACTGGATGAGGTTGGGGGCGCGGCCTATCTGACCGAATTGACCGCGGCTGTTCCTACCGCGGCGAATGTCCTGCATTACGCGCGGATAGTTAAGGAAAAAGCCATCTTGCGGCATCTGATCAATTCGGCTACCCAGATTGTAACCTGCGGGTATGAAGCTAAAGAAGACGCCAATGTTCTTTTAGATAAGGCGGAAAAAATCATCTTTGATATCGCCAGCGCCCAGCTGCAGGGAACAGCAGTCGCTTTAAAAGAAATTATTAAGGACAGCATTGAAAACATAGAAAAGTTTTCCCGTAAAAAAGGACATATCTGCGGCCTGTCAACAGGATTTGAAGATTTGGATATGATGACTTCCGGCCTGCAAAACGGAGACTTGATAGTAGTTGCCGGCCGTCCGTCTATGGGCAAAAGCGCCCTGGCCAGCTGTATTGTTGAATATGCCGGTATGCATGAAGGCAAGGGCGTGGCTATCTTTAGTCTGGAGATGTCTAAAGAACAGCTTGCCCAAAGAATGCTTTGTTCTCAGGCCCGGGTAAATTTGCAAAAGATTCGCAGCGGATTTTTAAGCCAGGAAGAATGGCGTAAACTTGTAGCCGCGGCCGGCCAGCTGGCCGAAGCGTCTATATTTATAGATGACAGCGCCGGGCTTTCCGCTTTGGAATTGCGTGCCAAGGCGCGCCGGCTGAAGAGTATGCATAACATAGACTTGATTGTCGTGGATTATTTACAATTGATGAGTTCTTACTCCAGAGCGGAAAGCCGGCAGCAGGAGATTTCGGACATATCCCGTGCCTTAAAAGGCCTGGCCAAGGAACTGAGCGTGCCTTTAATCGCGATCAGCCAGCTTTCCCGCGCTCCGGAAAGAAGAGAAGATTTTAAGCCCCGCCTTTCCGACCTGAGAGAATCGGGAGCGATTGAGCAGGACGCGGATTTAGTTATGCTTTTATTCCGGGAGGAATACTACGATCCCAAGGACACCAATAGAGGCATTGCCGAGGTAAATATTGCCAAACAGCGCAATGGTCCGGTGGGGACGCAGAAACTTGCTTTCTTAAGCGAGTATGCCAAATTTGAAAATCTGTCCAGGCAGGAGGAATAAAATTATGAGGAAATCTTTAGCATTCTGCAAGTATTTTTTGATAGTTTTATCTTTTTGCCCATTTTTATGTTTTAACCTTTGGGCCCAAAGCGAGGCGCCCGAAAAAACCGTTATTGATGTCAGGGTGGAAGGAAACAAGAACTTAAGCGGCGCCACCATCATTTCCAAGGTCAGGACAAGGGCCTCGGTGCCATATTCAGAGGTTGTCGCGAGCGATGATTTAAAACGCCTGTACGCCTTTGGTTATTTTGATGATATTCAGATCGATACCAAGGAAGAAGCCGGGGGCGTGATTGTGATTTTTCGGGTAAAGGAAAAACCGATAATTTCCAGCGTTGCTATTGTGGGCAGTCGTTCTATCCGAATGGAAAAATTACAGGAATTGGTTAATGTCAAAAAAGGACAGTTTCTCAATATTCAACAGCTAAAGCAGGATATCCAGAGTATTCAGAAAAGCTATGAGGCTAAAGGTTTTCCCCTGGCCAACATTGATTACCAGATGAAAGTAAATGGAGAGACGAATGAAGCGGATATTTCCATAGTAATTTCCGAAAAGGCCCGCTATAAGATTAAAGATATTTTTATTAAAGGAAATCTTGCCTTCCCGGATAAGAAAATACTCAAGCTTATGCATACCCGCCGGAATACTTTATTTACCTCCGGAGTTTATAAAAAGGAAGAGCTGGATTTAGACCTGCAGAAAATCAGCGTTTTTTATCAGCAGAACGGCTACTTAGACGTGAAGGTAGAGTCTGAGGAGTTCTTCGGGGCCGAAGAAAAAAGCATGTATCTTACTATAAAAATAGAAGAAGGCAAACAGTATCTCGTTGGGGAAATTTCCGTGGAAGGTCCGCGGGTTTTTTCCGATGAGAAGATTAAAGAGACCTTGAAAATGAAAAGCGGCCGGGTTTTCAATAAAGATGATGTCCGCTATGATATTGCCGGCATTCAGGGGCTTTATTTTGATAAAGGCTACATAACCGCGGAAGTGGACGCGGACACGCTCTTAAATTATGACACGGGAAAGATGGATATTTTTTATTCCATAGTAGAAAACGAACTGGCCTATATTAATAAGATTAAAATCAGCGGCAATACCAAGACCAAAGATATGGTTATCAGACGCCAGCTGCGCAGTTATCCCGGGGAAGTCTTTGACGGACAGAAATTGAAGCGCAGTAAAGAAAGACTTTATAACCTGGGTTTTTTTCAGGAAATAAGTTATGATACCGAAGCGACCAAAGACCCGGATAAGCGGGACCTGGTGGTTAATGTTAAGGAAGCGAAAACCGGGGAATTTGCTTTTGGCGCGGGCTTTAGTTCCGTGGAAAGATTCCTGGGATTCGTAGAAATCTCGCAGAAAAATTTTGATATAACTAACTGGCATACTTTTACCGGCGCCGGCCAGTATTTAAAATTGAAGGCGGAATTAGGCACCACCCGCCGGGAATACGATTTAAGCTTTACCGAGCCGTGGATATTCGGCTGGCCGTTGTCTTTTGGCGTGGATTGTTATAATACACTTGAGCAGAGGTCTGATGCCACCGGAAGAAGTTATGACGAGGGACGGACAGGCGGCGATTTGCGTTTAGGCAAGGAATGGACGGAATTTGTGCGTACGAATTTAATGTATAAATTAGAGAACGTGGATATTTCCAATGTTCCCGACGACGCTTCCCAGGATTTAAAAAACGAAGTAGGCAAGAATACCATCAGCAGTTTATTGTTAGAATTAACGCGGGACAGCCGGGATAATATTTATAACCCCTCTAAAGGGTTAGTGACGTCTCTTACCGGCGAGGTGGCCGGCGGCTTCTTCGGCCAGGATAAAGATTATTTTAAAATCACCGGTTTGGTTGATTTTTACAAGACGCTTTTAGAAAAACTTCTTTTGGAAATAAGAGTTTTAGCCGCCGGCGCCGGCGCTTACAGCGATACAGGAAGCCTGCCGATATATGAGAGATTTTACGTCGGAGGAACTAACACGATTAGAGGTTTTAAAGAAAGGGCCGTCGGCCCGAAGGATGTTTCCGGTGAGCCTATAGGAGGTGAATCAACATTATACGGAACGTGTGAGTTTAGCTATCCGTTGTTTGAGATGGTTAAGGTTGCCGCCTTTTGTGATTTTGGCAATGCCTGGGAAAAATTAGGAGAATTGGGAACGGGAGGGCTGCAATATAGCGCCGGATTAGGGGTGCGGGTAAAGACGCCGCTGGGACCGGTAAAATTGGATTACGGGTATCCCTTAGAGGTTCCCGAGGGAGAAAAACACGAAGGACGGTTTCACTTTAGTATGACCCGCGGTTTTTAACCCGGATTTCGTTCTAAGGCGAAATTTGGGTTTAACTCGGCCGTAAAAAGCCGGAAAGGAGAGGGAAAATGCGAAAAATCTTAGTAACGTTGCTGACTCTATTGTTTTGCGGCTGGATGGGCGCGTCTTACGCGCAGGATATGCAGATTGGTTATATCAACCTGAAAACTATCCTGGATAAATATGAGAAAGTAGCGGTGAGCGAGCAGGAGCTGATGAAAGAAGCGGAAGCCAAAAATAAAGAAAGAGAAGAATTGGTTAAAGAGGTTAAGAGTCTGCGGGAAAAACTGGATTTGGCTGATGCCGCCCAAAAACCTAAACAGCAGGCGGAATTAGATGGAAAAATAAAGAATCTGCAGGAAATGACCTATCAGGCGCAGACTACTCTTCGCCAGCGCAGGGATGAAAAGTTCAAAGAAATTATGCAAGAAGTAAAAGATGTTATTGACGAATATGGCAAAAGTAAGGGCTATAATATGATAATGGACGATGCCCTGTTGCTTTACAAAGATGCCAAAATGGATGTGACCGAAGAAATAGTAAAGACGCTGAATCAGAGATATAAGAAAAAATAACATCGTTAGTTCGTTTCGTTCGTGGACTCGTTTTTTGTAGGGCCCGTTCCCCGAACGGGCCGAAAGACTTCGGTATCGGCGCGGTTGGTTATATTACAATAAAGAGAAAACAACGAGGATGGAAAAGACATTAGCGGAATTAGCTGAGCTTGTGGCAGGCGAAGTTTGCGGAGATGCCTCTGTAATCATCCGGGGAGTCTCCGGGATAAAAGAAGCCAAAGAAGGGGAAATTTCTTTTTTGGCGAATTCAAGATATTTCCCCCTGATGGAAACAACCCGGGCTTCGGCAATTATCACTGCCCGTGAAGTGCGAAAAGCGGCCAAACCAATTATTCGCGCGGATAATCCTTCTTTCGCTTTTGCCCGGATAGCCGCTATATTTACGCCATATCAGGTTAAGCGTCCGCAAGGCATCCATCCCACGTCTGTAATTGGTAAAAATGTTCAGTTGGCTCAGGATGTGGCTATCCAGCCCTATTGTGTTATAGAAGATGACGCGCAAATCGGGGAGGGGACAATTCTTTATACCGGCGTATGCGTTGGACAGGGGACGAAAATAGGCCGGGATTGTGTTCTTTATCCGCATGTATCCATCCGCGAAAGGGTGGTTATAGGCGACCGTGTAATTATTCATAACGGGACAGTGGTCGGCAGTGACGGATTTGGGTTTGCCCGGATACAAGGCGCGCATCAAAAGATTCCCCAGATAGGCACGGTCCTTATTGAAGACGATGTGGAAATCGGCGCGAACGTTACTATTGACCGGGCGCGTTTTGATAAAACCATTATCGGCCGCGGCAGCAAGATAGATAACTTGGTGCAGATCGCCCATAATGTCGTTATTGGAGAGAATAGCATCATTATTGCTCAGGCCGGCATTTCCGGTAGCACTGTGATAGGAAAGAATGTGACCGTGGCCGGGCAAGCCGGTTTAGTCGGCCATATAACAATAGGAGATAACGCTATAATCGCCGCTCAGGCGGGTGTAACTAAGAGTGTGGCTGCCCATGCCTGCGTGTCCGGTTATCCGGCTAAACCGCATCAGGCAGCGAAACGCATCAATGCCTGCGTGCAGAAATTACCGGGTTTATTCAAAAGATTAACCAAACTGGAAAAGACAATAGGCGGGACAGAACAGGTGGTTGAAGGTGGAAAGACAGAAGACGATTAAAAAAGAAGTAAGGATTAAGGGAATAGGCATTCATACGGGCAAACAGGCTAATGTTTGTTTTAAGCCCGCGGCTCGTGATACGGGAATAAATTTTGCGCGGGTGGATTTACCGGCTAAGCCGGTTATCCGGGCGTCGGTTGCCAATGTTATGGATACCTACCTTGGTCTGCGCCGGACGTCTTTGGGCTGCGGCGGCGCGGAGATTCATACTGTGGAACATTTACTTTCGGCGTTGTTTGGTTTAGGAATAGATAATTTAATGATCGAGATTGACGCGGAAGAAATTCCGGCGATGGACGGCGCGGCTGCCGGTTTCTGTAAAATGCTTAGTGACGCCGGCATTGAAGAAATAGACGCTCCCAAGAATGCTTTTGTGGTTCGCGAACCTGTATGCGTTGAGGAAAACGACGCGTATATAGCAGTTTTACCCAATGATAATTTAAGGATTTCCTATACGTTAAGTTACGCGGATACGTGTTTAAATCAATACATTAATATTGTGATGAATAGTGACACTTTTTTACGGGAAATCGCTCCTTGTAAGACTTTTTGTTTTGAGAAGGAAGTCAATCTCTTGCGAAAAAAGGGACTGGGGCAGGGGGCTTCGGCGGAAAATACTATTGTGGTGGATAGCAATGGCGCTGTCAAAGGCAAGCAGACTTTCCCGGATGAATTAACCCGCCATAAAGTACTGGATTTAATTGGAGATTTTAGTCTCCTTTCTCCTTCTATTAAAGCCCATATTGTCGCGGTGAAAAGCGGGCACTCTTTAAATATTAAGTTATTGAGGAAAATAGAGGAAATGAGACAAAAGCATAAGGCGGGGGCAAAAATGGATAGCCAAAATATCGTTCCTCCTTTTGATATCGAGAAGATTATGCAGATACTGCCGCACCGGTATCCTTTTCTTTTAGTGGATAAGGTGCTGGAGTTTACGGATGGCGAGAGTATTGTCGCGGCCAAAAATGTAACGATTAATGAACAGTTTTTTACCGGTCATTTTCCCGGGCGGCCGGTTATGCCGGGAGTGCTGATTATAGAAGCGATGGCCCAGGCGGCCGGCATTCTGATGCTTTCGCGCGCCGAAAACCGCGGAAAACTGGCTTACTTTATGAGTATGGACAAGGTTAAATTCAGGAAAACCGTTGTTCCGGGAGACGTGCTTGTGTTTAAGATAAAAGTAATAAAGATAAAATCCAGGACTATTATAGTCAGAGGCGAGGCCTTTGTCGAAGATAAACTGGCTGCTGAGGCCGACATGATGTTTAGTTTGGTGCCCAAAAATGCCGAAAATTAAGGCGCAGCCAACAGCACAGATTTCCGAGGGCGCTGTTTTGGCCGAAGGAGTGGAGGTCGGTCATTATACAGTTATTGGCGCGCGGGTAAAGATTGGCCGGGGCACAAGTATAGGCGACCATTGCGTGATTACCGGTAATACCACAATTGGAGCCGATAACCGTATCTTTACCGGCGCTGTCATTGGCAGTATTCCGCAGGACTTAAAATACAAAGGGGAACAAACCGAGCTGGTTATCGGCGACAGCAATATTATCCGGGAATATGTTACTATCAATTTAGGCACCTCAGCCAGCGGTAAAACAGTTATCGGCAGTAACAGTCTGATTATGGCTTACGCCCATGTTGCCCATGACTGCGTGGTGGGTAATAATGTAATTATAGCCAATGTCGGCACTTTAGCCGGGCATATTGTCATTGAAGACCGGGCGATTATCGGCGGATTAGCCGCGATTCATCAATTTGTGCGTATTGGGACTATGGCTATTGTGGGCGGCTGTGCCCGGGTCAATCAGGATATCCCCCCTTATTCGATGTGTTATGGCCAGCCGGCTCGTGTGCTGGGATTAAATAAAGTTGGGTTGGAACGTTCGGGGATAAGCCCGGAAGCCAAAGCCCAACTCAAAAGCGCTTTTACTATACTGTTTAATTCCGGTCTGACCATTCCGCACGCGTTAGAAAAAGTCGAAAAAGAAATCCCCTCTATTCCTGAAGTTATCTACCTTTTAAATTTTATCAAAAATTCGCAGCGAGGCGTTTGCCGGTCATGAGTGAACGAATCGGCCTGATTGCCGGTAACGGGCAATTTCCGGTGCTCTTTGCCCAGGCGGCGTCGGCAAAAGGCAAAGAAGTTATCGCGATTGCCGTGCGGGAAGAAACTTCGCCGGAATTGACGCGCTACGTCCATAAAATTATTTGGCTTAACGTCGGGGAACTAAAAAAGTTTTTTAGTGTTTTAAAAGAAGAAAAACTGAAAAAAATAGTCATGGCCGGACAAATCAAACCCAGGCATATTTTTGATCAGACGGTGGTTAAGGATGAAGCCTTAACAGGATTCTTAACAAAGGTGAAAGATAAAAGAGCGGATTCTTTGCTGGGCACGCTGGCCCGGATATTACGAGTAATGGGAATTAAGCTTTTGGATTCCACTACTTTTTTGCAGGATTATTTAGTCAAGCGGGGAACGTTGACCGGCATCCAGCCTTCTTCAGCGCAATGGGAAGACATCTATTTCGGCCGAAAAATAGCCAAATCTATAGGAGGCTTGGACATCGGCCAGACAGTTGTGGTTAAAGATAAAGCAATATTGGCGGTGGAAGCCATTGAGGGAACGGATGCCGCGATTCAGCGCGGCGGAGTATTGGGAGGCAAAGGAACGGTAGTCGTGAAGGTAAGTAAGCCGCATCAGGATATGCGTTTTGATATTCCCCTGGTGGGGCCGGTAACTATAGATTCGTTAAAAACATCTTACTGCGCTGTATTGGCCATGGAAGCGGGCAAGACGCTTTTCCTGGATAAAGAAGAATGCGTGCAAACCGCGGAAAAAGCGGGGATTGCTCTTGTGGGGATATAATATCTGCGTTGCTTGTCTGTTCCACGAACGAGCCGAAAAACAAATATACAAAATCGTAGGGGCGGGCCTTGCGCCCGCCCGTTATACGGATAAATTAAAATGCCCAAACGATCGTTAATAATTTTGCTGGTTAGTCTATTTTTCTCTCTGCCTTGTTTTGCTGAGCAGATTGTCTTTAAATAGGGACTGAAGATTGATGCG
>JAZDEE010000080.1:0-5645 GCA_043809065.1 Candidatus Omnitrophota bacterium
CACAGACCCTCCCCTACTTCAACTTCATTACCAGATTGGCTACCTTTTCGCCCAGTCTTATGCATTGGGTACTGGCCCGCGCGTCCGGCGCGCCGATGGCTACCGGGCCATAATGGTCGCCGGTGGCATCGCCCTGCACAATCATTCCGTGAATCAGCATGGCATGGATGATTTCCAAAATAGTAGTTTCATTGCCTCCGCCAATGTTCGCCGACGAAGCAAAGGCCGCTCCCACCTTGCCGGTCAGTTCTTCATGGAAGCGGACACTCTCGTCGAAAAGCCGTTTTATCTGATAGGCCATAGTTCCGTAATAAGTAGGAGAACCGATAATAATTCCTTGAAAGCGCAGTAATTCCTCGGCCTTTACTTCCTGGACATCCTTGAGCTCCACATCTACCCCGGAAGATTTTACTCCTTCGGCGACCAGCTGGGCCATCTTTTTTGTATGGCCTGTCTGCGAATAGTAAATTACCAAGACCTTCATCTGGGGCTTACTCCTTTCATAGTTAAACACATTCTTATGCTATCCGGATATACAATGTTATGGAATAATTTTCCCGGCTATTGCATTGACATATTTGCCGATAGCTAAAGACGCGGTCAATCCGGGAGACTCAATCCCGATAAGATTAATGAATCCGGGAAACCCCTTTTTCTCCTCATGGCAGATGACAAAATCTTTAAAACCATGATCCGCCCCGGCGAGTTTCGGTCTTATTCCCGCGCTGTCCGCGCCCAAATCACCGGATTCAATAAAAGGCAGAAAATTCCGGACAGAGCGGTAAAATTTTTCTCTCTTACGGCTGTCCACGCTATAGTCTATATTATCTCTCCCGATATACTGCGCGTCAGGGCCCAGTCTTAATCCCCCGCCTAAATCTAAAGTAGCATGGATGCCTAAAGAAACACCGCGATAGTCGGGAACAGGATAAACCAAATGTTTAATCAGGCCTGCCTTTGCTGAATGCACCCGGAAATATTCCCCTTTGCAGTATTGTAACAGGTAACCTTCTTTTTTCGGGTCTAAACCGGCCATCTCAGCGATAGTATCGCTGAAAAGCCCGGCGCAGTTAATCAGAATCTTCGTCGGGAAAGAGAATTTTTCCCCGTCTGTGTCACGCACAGTAACTTTATATCCTGTTTTTTGTTTATCTATCGAGATTACCTCGGCGCCAAAAATAAATTCCGCGTTTTGCGATTTCGCTTTTTGAAAGAGATAACGCATTAAGCTGTGCGCGTCAATTATTCCCGTCTCCGCGGAAAATAAACACGCCTTTGCTTTTATATTAGGTTCGATGTCTTTTATCTCTTTACCGCTGAGCATCCGCAATCCCAAGACATCGTTCTGCCTGCCGTTTTGCCAAAGACGCTCCAGAAAAGGAATCTCTTTTTCCTCCGCGGCTACCACCAGCTTTCCTGTTTTTTTACAGGGAATATTATGCTTATCGCAGAACTGATAAATCAGCCGGTTCCCTTCCACGCAGGTTTTTGCCTTCAGACTGTTTCGCGGATAATAAATACCGGAATGAATGACTTCGCTGTTTCTGCTGGAAGTTTCCTGCCCAAAAGACAGATTCTTCTCCAGGACATAAACAGGACACTGTCTTACAGATACAAAACTGCTTACGGCCAAGCCGATGATTCCCGCGCCAACAATGGTGATATCTGCGTTTTCCACCGATTCAGTTAATCCTGTTTACGAGGCAAACCAATGTCGCCGACAATGATCTTACCGGTATATTTTTTGGCCTGCGGACTAAGCAATCCCTTTTTAAAAAAACCAAAAGTTACCGTCTGGCGAGCCCTGACCGCGATGCCGCAAATCTTCCCGGAAGTCGCGTCTAATCCCGAAGGAATATCTAAAGCAAGCACCGGTTTAGCGGACGCATTGATAGCCATAATTAAACTATAATACGGCTCTCTTACCTTTTCTTTCAACCCAATCCCCAGCAAGGCGTCAACTATCAAATCGGTTTTTGCTAATTCTTGATTAATAAACATTAAGTCCGGTTTTAAAACATCCTGTCCCATGCGGCGCAAAATTTCATAATTTATTTTTGCCTCTTCGGTTAATCTCTCTTTTTCTCCGGCAAAATACACGGTTATTTTAATCCCGCGGTTAAGTAAATGCCGGGCGCAGGCAAATCCGTCCCCCCCGTTATTCCCCTGCCCGCAAAAAAATGTCACACAGTCTTTTGTAGTTTTTAACATCTGAAGAACGCAAAAAGCTGCGGATATAGCCGCGTTTTCCATCAATATTACGGCCGGGATACCATACTTCTCCACAGCTTCCCGATCAATCCGTTTCATTTCTTCGGCCGTGACTGTCTTCATGCTGCCTTCTTATTCTCACCCCAGCGGACAGGAATAGGTTCTATATTTCCCTTGCGCTGGAAAAGCAAATGACCGTGAGCGCGGCCGTATTCATAAAGGTCTCTGGTTATCAAAACATCCTGCCGGCAGTATTGGGCAAGTTTTTCCAGTTCACCCTCGCGGTAATACTTCAGGGCATCCAGACCGCTGCCGCTTTTGCCTGTTTTTAAGGTGGTCTGGGCCAGACTATTCAGCCCCAGGCGAAAACCCAAATGGCGCTCTACTTCCTCAAAAATATCCAGGGTATTTAACCGCGTGAAATCTATGTTTAGGTAGGGCTCTAAGACGGGAAAATCGAACTTTTTAACATTAAAACCTATAATCAATTCCGCCTGCCGCAGATAAGGAAGAAGCTGTTCTAATTCCTGCTCCCAAAAAGTCCTGAATTGCGCCTCTCGATAAGAATAAATGACCGCTACGGAAACCCCTAAAAGCCTTAAGTCTCTGCCGGCTCGCCTGGCCGGCGAAGCCTGGCCGGCAACTTCAGTAAAACCTTTTTTGGTTTCTAAATCCAATACAATCTGTTCTGGCATCGCTCCCCATCCCCAGGCTGCATTGCCGATATTATGACGAGATTGTTTTCCTCTTTAAACTTTAAAAACCTGATCGTGTTCATGAACAGGTTTTTCCACTTTGATTCCCACCAAATCCCCCGGTTTAACCTGCTGCACATTTTGATGCTCCATCTGCAGGGATAATATGGTCTGCTGGAAATCTGTTGTGTGTCCTTTAAAATGTATCGTCTCGCCAACTTTAAGACTGCCTTCTTCTATTTTTATGATTCCCACGCCAAGGTGCCCAAAATAATGGGTAACCACACCAATCTTTTTCTCCTCCATTATTTCACCCTCCTTTTTTTATGGGCTTATTAACAATATGTAATTTTAATCATTCTTCCATTTCAACACGCTCCATTATGTAACGGTTAATATTGAAACGGTCGAAATCGCTGATGCCCGTAAATTCGATGCCCATATCAAAGATTTCCGCCGACTCCGTTTTTTTCTGCCAGATAACCTTGCCTAAAGCCCGGATGGGATCAACCAGGTCCGGAATCTTGATGGCTAATTCTAACGGAGTATTAGAAGCAAGATTTTCCCGGGTGAGGATACAAAGACCGCCGGCGCTGATGTCTTTAGCCAAAACTTTTGCTTCTCCGGGATCGCCGATTACTTTATATCTTACCTCTACGGACGCCTCTAAGCGCAGATATTTTCTTCTTTCTTTAGACGAATCTTCCCGCCCCATTGCTTTCCCCCTTTGTTATATCAGAGTATCATAAATCGGCCGAAAACTCCGGCGGTGTATCGGTGTCAGGCCATACTTTTTTATCGCGGCTAAATGTCCCGTGGTTCCATATCCCCGGTTTTTATCAAATCCGTAGCCGGGGTAACGAACGGCATAACGAGCCATCAGATTATCCCGGAATACCTTGGCGACAATAGAAGCGCAGGCAATGGAAAAACAAAGGCTGTCTCCTTTGATTACAGTCTGATAAGGTTCGGGAAAACTCCCCCGCTTAAATCTGCCGTCTATCAGTAAATATTCCGGCTGAACGTCTAAGTCTTCTATCGCCTGTTTAATCGCTATTATAGTCGCTTCGAGGATATTTTTCCGGTCAATGGTTTCCCGCTCGGCAATCCCTATTCCCACGTAAGCTTTTTTTACTATTTCCTGATACGCCTTTTCCCGCTGGATTAAAGAAAGTCTTTTAGAATCAAATATCTTCACTGAAAAAGCGTTTTGCTTGACCACTACAGCCGCCGCTACTACCGGACCGGCTAAAGGCCCGCGGCCGGCCTCATCCACCCCCGCTATCAATCTGTATCCGTCAGGACAAATCGTCTTTTCGAAATACTGTAATCCGCGATTATTTTCTTCCCAGTTTTTCGGGCCCAAGAGTTTAGGCAACTTTCGCTTGTTTCCCCATTTTTTCTTTAAGATAATAAAGTTTGGCTCTGCGCACTTTGCCTGATTTAAGCACTTCCAGCCGGTCAATGGACGGAGAATGCAAAAGAAAGGTTCTTTCCACACCTTCTCCATAAGAAAGCTTGCGGACAGTGAAAGAAAGATTGGTGCCCCGGCCCTGTTTACCGATGACGATGCCTTCAAAAGCCTGAACACGCACTTTGTCTTCTTCCTTTATTTTTACATACACGCGCAGTGTATCTCCCGGATGAAATTCCGGCAGGTCTTTTTTTAAATACGCCGCTTCCACTAAATCGATTTTTTTCATGTTTATCTTACTCCTTCCTGAAATCTGCTCTCAATGTTACTATTCCAACACTGCTATTAAAATAAATTAAATTCGGGCGGACACTCGCCTCTCGGCGAAGCCGAGGGCAAAATCCGCCACTACTGCTCTGTTACATAAATTTCTATAATTTTAAATCCGAAATCCGAATATCGAAATTCGAAACAATTTTCCAATGACCAAAATCCCAATGATTCAAAGAGAAGAAAAGAATTTTTAACATTTGAACATTTGGAAATTCGGATTTGTTTCGAATTTCGGATTTTCCGCCAGAGGCGGACCAGCCTCTGGCTGGCGTGCTTCGAATTTAACGTAATTTATGTAACAATGCACTACGTTGTTTCGCACAGTAAATCCGGTCTTTTTTCCCTGGTTATCTGCACAGACTTATCCTTGCGCCACTCAGCGATCATCTGATGATTCCCTGACAAAAGTACTTCCGGCACCTTCATCCGGCGGAATACTGCCGGACGCGTATATTGCGGGTATTCTAATAGTCCTTCGGCAAATGACTCGGAATGCACAGACTCATCCTTGCCTAACACCCCGGGAATAAGCCGGACTACCGTATCAATCAAAACCATAGCGGGCAATTCCCCGCCAGTCAAGACATAATCGCCGATAGAAACTTCCTCGGTAACTATTTCCTGGCGCACCCGCTCATCCACCCCTTCGTAATGACCGCAAAGAAGGATTAAATGTTTATACCGGCTTAACTTTTGAGCCAGTTTCTGGTCTAATCGTTTTCCCTGCGGAGTCAAGAGTATTACTTTTACCGTTTTGCCCTTGACCGCCAGTTTTATCGCCTTCACTGCCGCGAAAATCGGCTCCGGCCGAAAAATCATTCCCGGGCCTCCGCCAAAAGGACGGTCATCAATCTTGCGATGTCTATCCCGCGTATAATCCCTTAAATCATGAATAACCGGTTTAAACAACCCTTTGGCCTGCGCCCGTCTGATAATAGATTCCTGCAAAACAGGGGCAAACATCCTGGGAAATATGGTGATAATATCCACTC
>JAZDEE010000081.1:0-9170 GCA_043809065.1 Candidatus Omnitrophota bacterium
TGCCGGAGCGGCTGCTGCTGTTCAGGAAGAGAAGACTTCATTCACTGTAGAGTTAAGCAAAACTGGAGCTAATAAAATTCAGGTTATTAAGGAAATCCGCGCTATCACTAATCTGGGCTTGAAAGAAGCCAAAGATTGGTTGACTCTGCTCCTAAGACGGTAAAAGAAGGCGTAAATAAAGAGGAAGCCGAAGAAATTAAGAAAAAACTAACGGCAGTGGGAGCAACTGTAGAGTTAAAATAGTTAAGTATAGCCGCTTTGCGGGGCGCCTGGATTGCGGATAAGTGAACGAATAAGCAGAAATAAGAAAAAAATTATTGGTGTCGGCATGCTTCGACAATGTTTACATTGGACGAAGCTGAAGAAATCAGGATAAGTTGCCTGCACCCTACTAAAAAACTCCTAAAAAAACAAGGAGCAAAATAAATGTCAGCAAGAGTTAATTTTGGCATATTACCTCAAGTAATGAAGTTGCCTAATTTAATTGAGGTGCAAACCAAATCTTTTGCCGATTTTCTGCAAATGGATAAGAATAAAAACCGCAGAGAAAACAAAGGGTTGCAGGAAGTGTTTAAAAGTGTATTTCCTATAGAAAGTGTTGATGGGAAGTATAAACTGGAATTCTTAACTTATACCCTATCCGCGCCCAAATATGAAATTAATGAATGCCTGCGTTTAGGAATGAGTTATGCTGTGCCTTTAAAGGTTACTTTACGCTTGAGTTCACCTGACGATGTAAAAGAACAGGAAGTCTATTTGGGTGATTTGCCGATAATGACAGAGACCGGTTCATTTATAATAAATGGCGATGAACGTGTTGTAGTAAGCCAGCTGCATCGTTCTCCGGGTATTTCTTTTGAAGAAACTATGCACCCGAGCGGCAAGCGGCTTTTTTCCTGCCGGCTGATACCTTACCGCGGGGCATGGATAGAATTCGAGTTTGATATGAACGATGTCCTCTATGCCGTAATCGACAGACGGAAAAAAGTAACGGCTACAGTTTTATTACGGGCTTTTGGTTGTGAAAAAGACGAAGATATTTTATCTAATTTTTGCGGAGAAGAAAAGATTAGTCCGGTTACTGTCTCTACCTTAACCCGTTTGCTGGGACGCACACTGGCGCGTCCAATTATAGAGCCGGATACAGGAAGAAACATAGCTGAGAAATGCGAAAAAATAGATGAAGGTTTAATTAAAAGAATAAAAGAAGTAAATCTCTCTTCCATATATTTACTTGCCAATGAAGTTCCCGAAATTCTTACTACACTGACCAAGGATTTTACCAAAAATAAAGAGGACGCTTTTCTGGAGATATTTCGTAAATTGAGACCGGCAGACCCGGTGACCATTGACGCTGCTTCCGGTCTAGTCGAAAAAATGTTTTTCTCTGCCAAGAGATATGATTTAGGAAGAGTCGGCCGATATATCTTAAACAGAAAACTAAACCTGCAGCAGTCGCTGGATACGCGTCTTTTGGATTTAGAAACGATAGTTACGTCAATTAAAGCCTTAATTGACGTGAAAAACGGCAAGGGTTATGTAGACGATATTGACCATCTGGGAAATCGCCGCGTCCGCACTATTGCCGAGTTATTGCAAAATCAGTTTCGTATCGGTTTGGCCAGGATGGAAAAGACAGTCAGGGATAGGATGGCCATATATGATTTAGAGAATATGGTTCCGCATAGTTTAATCAATTCGAAACTAGTTTCCACAGTAATTAAAGATTTTTTTGCCCGCAGCCAACTTTCCCAATTTATGGATCAGACTAATCCTCTGGCGGAATTGACTCATAAAAGACGGATGAGCGCCTTAGGACCGGGAGGATTAAGCCGGGAACGCGCCGGATTTGAGGTCCGCGATGTGCATTATTCGCATTACGGCCGTATATGTCCGATAGAGACTCCTGAAGGCCCGAATATCGGTCTGATTGCTTCCATGAGCACTTATACCAAGATAAATGAGTTTGGTTTTTTAGAAACGCCTTATAGAAAAGTCTCTGAAGGAAAAGTAACCAGTAAAATAGAGTATTTGTCCGCGGATATTGAAGACGTTAAGGTTATTGCCCAGGCCAATGAACCTGTAGACAAGGATGGGAGTTTTATAAATAAATTGGTAGCCTGCCGTTATAAGGGAGACTTCCCTAAAATGTCCAGAGAAAAAGTAGAATATATGGACATTACCCCTTGTCAGTTAGTCAGTGTTGCCGCTTCTTTAATCCCTTTTTTAGAGCATGATGACGCCAACAGGGCGTTGATGGGTTCTAATATGCAGAGGCAGGCAGTGCCGTTAATGCAGCCGGAAGTTCCTTTGATTGGCACTGGTATGGAGGCAGCGGTGGCTTATGATTCGGGAGCTGTTGTTATTGCCAAGGCTTCAGGCGTTGTGGAACTTGTTCAAGCGGATAAGATTGTTATTGATGAGACGACATACGATTTGAAAAAATTCCTCCGCAGTAATGCGAATACATGTCTTAATCAAAAACCAATAGTGCAACTGGGGCAAAAAATTAAACAAGGGCAGGTTATCGCTGATGGAGTAGCGACGAAAGATGGTGAATTGGCCTTAGGACGTAATGCCCTGGTAGCTTTTATGCCTTGGCGGGGATATAACTTTGAAGACGCGATAATCATTAACGAACGCATGGTAAAAGAGGATGGTTTTACTTCTATACATATTGAAGAACTGGAAATAGAGGCGAGAAATACGAAATTAGGCGATGAAGAAATTACGCGCGATATTCCTAATGTCGGAGAAGATGCCTTGAAAAACCTGGATGAAAACGGCATTGTGCGCATAGGCGCGGAGGTTGTGCCCGGCGATATTCTGGCAGGTAAAGTTGCGCCTAAGAGTGAAACGGAATTGTCTCCGGAAGAAAAACTTCTGCGGGCTATTTTTGGCGAAAAAGCCGGAAACGTGCGCGATGCTTCTTTAACTGTATCTCCAGGGATAGAGGGAATTGTGGTAGATACTCAGGTTTTATCCCGCAAAGAAGCCCGCAGCAGGACAAAACAGGAAATCGAAAAAGAACTCAAACAAATTAAGGAAATAAAAAGTTATTATCAAGCCCAGATTAAAGAAGTCCATAAAGAAAGAGCGGAAAAGTTAATCAAGCTCCTCCTGAACCAGGAAACAGCGAAGGATATTATAGACGGCCGGACGAAAGAAACCATTGTTGCCCAGGGAAAAGTTATTACTGCCAACAAGCTAAAGAAAATTACTCCCCAGGCTTTAGCCAAAATAAAAGTTGCTGACGAAGAGCATCAGGAACAGATAAAAAAAGTAATGGATTTTTATAATGACCAGCTCAAAAATATAGATTATGAAAAAGACCGGGAAATCGATAAAATAAAAAGAGGCGATGAACTGCCGCCCGGAGTTTTAAAAAAAGTTATAATTTACGTCGCTACAAAAAGAAAAATTTCCGTGGGTGATAAAATGGCCGGCCGGCATGGCAATAAAGGGGTAATCGCTAAAATCTTGCCGGCGGAGGATATGCCGTTTTTACCTGACGGCACGCCTGTAGATTTGATTCTTAATCCCCTGGGTGTTCCTTCAAGAATGAACGTGGGACAGCTTCTGGAAACTCAGTTAGGCTGGGCGGCAAAAGCGCTGGGAATAACTATTGCTTCTCCTGTATTTGACGGGGCAGGGGAAGAGCAGATTAAAGAACAGATGCGCAAAGCCAATCTTCCCGAAGATGGGAAAATAACCCTGTATGACGGCTGGACAGGAGAGCCGTTTGATCAGAGGATAGCTTCAGGATATATTTATATGATGAAGCTGATTCATTTGGTAGATGAGAAAATTCATGCCCGTTCTATCGGACCTTATTCTTTAGTGACTCAGCAGCCTTTGGGCGGGAAAGCTCAATTCGGTGGTCAGCGTTTTGGGGAAATGGAAGTTTGGGCTTTGGAAGCCTATGGCGCCGCGTATACACTGCAGGAATTGCTTACTATTAAAAGTGATGATGTAATCGGCAGGACGCGGGCGTATGAAGCTATTGTGAAGGGAGAAAATCCTTTCCAACCCGGCACCCCTGAGTCCTTAAATGTATTGATAAAAGAACTTCAAGGATTGGGGCTGGATGTGATCCAGGAAAAGAAGGAGACAGAAGTTTTGGATTCTGCGCATAAAAATAAATTTGAAGGAGAAGAAAGCAATGATAGATGATGTTAGCAGTTTCGACGCTATATCAATAAAGATTGCTTCTCCGGAAGTTATCCGCTCATGGTCCAAGGGAGAGGTCAAGAAACCTGAGACAATAAATTACCGTACTTTTCGTCCGGAAAAAGACGGGCTTTTTTGCGAGAAGATTTTTGGTCCTACCCGGGATTGGGAATGCGCCTGTGGTAAATACAAAAGAATTAAATATAAAGGCATTATCTGCGATCGCTGCGGCGTAGAGGTAACCCGCTCGAGCGTCCGGCGTGTGCGTATGGGGCATATTGATTTGGCGACTCCCGTTTCCCATGTGTGGTTTTTTAAAGCTGTTCCCAGCCGGATGGCTGCCTTGTTGGATATGAGCTTAAGAGATTTGGAAAGAGTGCTCTATTATGAAGAATACGTGGTTGTAGCGTCCAATAATACCTCAATTAAGAAAAAACAGCTTTTAAATGATGAAGAATACCAGGACTATCTGGAAAAATACGGACAAAGTTTTACCGCTAAAATGGGCGGTGAGGCAATCCTGGGACTGCTGCGCGAAATAAACATGGACGATACAATAACTAAACTGGAAAAAGAATTATCTGTTTCCAAAACAGAGTTTGGCCAGCGTAAGGTTCTCAAGAATTTAAGAATCCTGGAATCATTTAAGAAATCCGGAAATCGGCCGGAATGGATGATTCTGCAGGTTTTGCCGGTTATCCCGCCTGATTTACGTCCGTTGGTGCCCTTAGATGGCGGAAGATTTGCCACCAGTGATTTAAATGATTTGTACCGCCGGGTAATTAATCGCAATAACCGGTTAAGAAAGCTGATTGAATTGAAGGCGCCGGAGATTATCATCAGAAACGAAAAAAGGATGCTGCAGGAAGCGGTAGATGCTCTTCTTAATAACGGCCGGCATGGCCGTCCGGTCTTAGGCCCGGGTAATCGGCCTTTAAAATCGTTGAGTGATATGTTAAAAGGCAAGCAAGGCAGATTTCGGCAGAATCTTTTGGGCAAAAGAGTGGATTATTCCGGCCGGTCGGTAATTGTGGTTGGACCGCAGCTGCAATTGTATCAGTGCGGTTTACCTAAGAGCATGGCTTTGGAGTTATTTGAGCCTTTTATCATTCGTAAACTTAAAGAACGCGGTTTTGTGCATACGATAAAAAGCGCTAAAAAGATGGTAGAAAAAACAAGAGTAGAAGTCTGGGATATGCTGGATGAAGTAATCTGTGACCATCCGATTTTATTAAACCGCGCGCCCACATTGCATAGATTAGGCATACAGGCTTTTCAACCTATCCTTATAGAAGGCAAGGCCATAGAGGTTCATCCTTTGGTATGTTCAGCGTTTAATGCCGATTTTGATGGAGATCAAATGGCCGTGCACATACCGCTTTCTTTGGAAGCGCAGATGGAAGCGCGTTTGCTGATGCTGGCCAGCAATAATATTTTTTCACCGGCTAATGGGCAGCCTTTAGCTACTCCTTCCCAGGATATTGTGTTAGGCTGTTATTACTTAACTAAAGAGAGACCTAAATTGGGAGTTTTTCCCGGGGTATTTGCTTCGGTGGAGGAAGTTGCAGTGGCCTATCAGGATAAAGAAGTCCCTCTGCATAAAAAAATAAAACTGAAATTAAACGATAAAATTATTGAAACTACCCCTGGCCGTGTATTGTTTAATCAGCTTCTGCCGGAAGGCATTCCTTATGTGAATGAGATAATGGATAAGAAAAAAATAAGCCAGGTTATTTCCGAGTGTTACCGCCGGTTTGGATTGCATCAGACTATCCTGCTTCTGAATAAACTTAAAACAACCGGTTTTGAAGCGGCTACGGCAGCCGGAATTTCCATATCTATAGAAGATATTCGTATCCCCGCCCAGAAAGAAGAGGCGCTTAAGAAAGCCAAACTGGAAGTCCAGGAAGTAGAAGAACAGTACAGAAACGGCTTAATTACTGATGGAGAAAGATACAATAAAATTATTGATATATGGACTAAAGCCACGGATAAAATTGCCAATTTAATTTTTCAATTGCTGGATCCTTTTAATCCTATTTTTATGATGGCTGATTCAGGAGCCCGCGGGTCACAGCAGCAAATTCGTCAATTAGCCGGAATGAGAGGATTGATGGCTAAGCCTTCGGGAGAGATTATCGAAAGTCCGATTACGGCTAATTTTAGAGAAGGCTTAACAGTGCTCGAATACTTTATTTCCACGCATGGCGCCAGAAAAGGTTTGGCCGACACGGCGTTAAAGACGGCTGATTCCGGATATTTAACCCGCAGATTGATTGATGTGGCGCAGGATGTTATCGTCAATGAATTTGACTGCGGGACGCTCAACGGCATTTTGATCAGCGCTATAGTCGAAGGGGATGAAATGGTAGTCCCTCTCAAAGAGAGAATTATCGGAAGAGTAACACTGGATAATATAGTTAATGTGGTTAGCGACAAAGTTATCGTGGCAGCGGGGGAAGAGATAACCGAAGAGAAGGCCGAAGAGATTGAGCAGGCCGGCATTGAGAAGATTCGCATCCGCAGTGTCTTAACATGTGAAGCCAAAAAAGGCATTTGCGCCAAATGTTACGGCCGGAATTTAGCTACCGGTAAACTTGCCGAGTTAGGCGAAGCCGTGGGAATTATTGCCGCGCAGTCTATAGGTGAGCCGGGCACGCAGTTGACTATGAGGACTTTTCATATTGGAGGGACAGCCAGTCGTGTTGTGGAGCAGTCTTTCATCAAGACCAAGAATAACGGGCTGATGAAGTATATAAATCTGAAAGCTATGCCTACTAATGCCGGAAAAGACTTCTTGGTGCTGAGTAGAAACGGCCAGGTTATTATTTGTGATGAAAACGGCCGTGAATTTGAAAGATACAGTATTCCGCAGGGAGCAATCGTTACCGTAAATGACGGAGAGCCTGTAGAAAAAGATAAAGTAATTGTGCGGTGGAATCCGTATATTTCTCCGATTATTTCTGAACTTGGCGGATCGGTAAAATATGAGGATATAGTTGAAGGTAAAACCGTTAAGAAAGAATTAGACATCACTACGGGCTTTTATGACCGGGTGATTATTGATCATAAAGGCGAATATCATCCGCAGATTGTGGTCCTTAACGAGCAAAAGGAAGTGCTGGCTATTTATAGTATCCCTGTGGGGGCGCATATTGTGGTAAAAGACGGGCAGAAAATAGAAGCGGGCACTATATTAGCTAAAACGCCGCGCCAAGTTTCCAAAACGACGGATATTACCGGAGGGCTGCCTCGTGTTGCCGAACTCTTTGAGGCCAGAAGACCTAAGGACCCGGCGGTGATTAGTGAGATAGACGGTATTGCCGAGTTTGACACAGGGAAAAAAGGACAAAAGAAAATTATCATTACTTCTTCCACAGGAATGAAGAAAGAATATATTGTGCCTCACGGTAAACATCTTAATGTGTATAGAGGAGACATAGTAACGACCGGGCAGAAACTTGTGGACGGACCGATTGTTCCCCAGGATATCCTGCGGGTATTGGGAGATAAAAAACTTCAGGAATATTTGGTAAACGAAATTCAGGAGGTATATCGGCTGCAGGGAGTAAAGATAAACGATAAACATATTGAAGTTATAGTTAGACAAATGCTCAAAAAAGTAAAGATTGAAGACTCTGGTGATACTGAGTTCTTAGTGGGTATGCAGGTAGATAAGCTTAGATTTCAGGAAGAAAATGAGAAGGTTATGAAAAAAGGAAAAAAGCCGGCTCGAGGCAAACCGATACTTTTAGGGATTACCAAGGCTTCACTGAGTATGGAAAGTTTTATTTCGGCGGCGAGTTTTCAGGAAACTACCAGGGTTCTTACCGATGCGGCTGCCAGCGGCAAGACAGATGCGCTTGTGGGATTGAAGGAAAACGTGATAATGGGGCATTTGATTCCTGCCGGAACAGGGTTTATCACGCATAGGAATATAGAGATGGAGAAAGAAGTTTTGCCGTCAGCAAAAGTTGCTGCTGACGCGAAAAGTGAAGAAGTGCAATCCGCGACAGAAGAAAATACCAATAAAGAATAAAGCGAGGGAGAAGTGCCGACAATCAGCCAATTAATTCGTAACGGGCGAAAAAAATTCAGGAAAAAAAGTAAATCGCCCGCGTTGAAATGCTGCCCCCAAAAAAGAGGCGTTTGTATTCAGGTAAAAACCCAAACTCCGAAAAAACCGAATTCAGCGTTGAGAAAGGTTGCCAGAGTGCGCCTGGCCAGAGGAGGCGAGGTAACCGCGTATATTCCCGGAGAAGGACACAATCTTCAGGAACATTCCATAGTTTTAGTGCGCGGAGGCAGAGTGAAAGATTTACCGGGAGTGAGGTATCATATAGTTAGAGGCACCTTGGATACAGCCGGCGTAGCCGACAGAAAAAAATCCCGTTCTAAATATGGGGCTAAAAGGCCGAAATAAGTTAATGCCATAGGAGTTTTTTTTATCTACATCTTGTAGGGGGCAGGCATGCCTGCCCCGATAATTTGGTGAGAAAGACATACAAATATTGTTTAAGAGAGGAAAAGGATGAGAAGAAGAAGAGCAGAAAATAGAGAATGCGCAGCAGACTTGCAATATAACAGCAAGGTGGTTGGACAGTTTATCAATATGGTCATGAGCAAGGGGAAAAAATCAACGGCACAGCGGATTGTTTATCGCGCCCTGGACGTCGTTAAAGAACAAACAGGGGAGAATGCTCTTACAGTTTTAACTAAGGCTATTGAAAATGTGCGGCCATTGCTGGAGGTAAAGTCCAGAAGAGTCGGGGGAGCGACTTACCAGGTGCCTATAGAAGTAAAAGCAGAGCGCGGGGTCGCTTTAGCGTTACGCTGGATACGCGACTATGCCTGTGCCAAAAAAGGTAAGCCGATGGAAATAAAATTAGCCGCGGAAATAGTGGATAGTTTTAAAGGTACAGGAAACGCGGTGAAAAAGAAAGAAGATACTCACAAAATGGCGGAAGCAAATAAGGCCTTTGCTCACTACAGATGGTAAC
>JAZDEE010000082.1:0-2308 GCA_043809065.1 Candidatus Omnitrophota bacterium
GTCATAATTGTTTTTTATTGTCATTCTCCGCGAAGGCGGAGAATCCAGGATTTTTCTCCGTCGGAAGAATTTCTAAAGATGCCTGGATTGTCCGGTCAAGCCGGACAATGACAGAAAAAAGGCAATTGTGACACAGCCTCCATGTGTCCGCCCGCATTCAGCCGGCAGACAGGAGATAAATGCCAACCAAAAGAGTGCGCAGAATCTTTATTTCGGCCACCGGGCGCAATGACGGGAAAACAGTGGTTTCCTTAGGGTTGATTTATGCCTTAAAAGAGCATTACGGCAGGATTGGTTTTATTAAGCCGGTAGGGCAGAGGTATATTGTTTCCGAGGGATAAAAAGTTGATGAAGATTCGGTGTTGATCGAAAGAAGCTGCCACAGCGGATGCGCGATTAAAGATATGAGTCCGGTGGCTGTGGAACGCGGTTTTACCAAGGATTATATTTTAAGGAGCCGTAAAGAAAGTTTAATGCGCCAGATTAAAAATTCTTTTCAAGGCTGTGGCTCAAGACAGGGATTTGGTGATTATCGAAGGAACGGGACATGCCGGGGTTGGTTCTGTATTTGACCTTTCTAATGCTACTGTGGCCAGGATGCTGGATTCTAAAGTGATTATTGTTTCCAGCGGCGGCATCGGCAGACCCATAGATGAGATTGCCCTCAATCAAGCCTTGTTTGAGAAGGAAAAGGTAGAAATTGCCGGTGTAATTATCAATAAGGTGCGCCCGGAAAAATATGATAAAATTAACCGCCTGGTTCGCCTGGGGCTGGGAAAGAAGGGATTAAAAGTATTAGGCGTTATTCCTTATCAGGAAATCTTATCCGAGCCGACTGTGCGGCAGATTCGCGAGGAACTGGATTTTCGTCTGCTTAGCGGCCGGGATAGCGCGCTGGAAAGAAGAGTGGAAAATATTTTGGTGGGAGCGATGGCTCCGCATAATGCCTTGAATTATTTTTCGGATAAAAGCCTGATTATTACTCCCGGAGACAGGGAGGATATAATTTTAAGCGTAATAGGTTTCCAGATGGATCATACGGAAGAAGGAGTCGGAGTCGCCGGAATTATTCTGACCGGCGGTATCGAACCGCATCATACAGTTATGCAGTTGGCCGAGAGGAGCAATATCCCGGTTCTACTGGCTCCGGGCGATACTTATAGCGTGGCTTCTTCTGTGCATGATTTAACCATTAAAATAGAGCCCGGGGATCAGGAAAAAGAGCAGATTATTAAAGATTTAATTGTTAAGTATGTGGATATTAAAGCCTTGATAAAGATGTTGAGTTAGAATATGTAAACATAACTTTATAGGCTGTTGGTTGATGCCATTATTCGTTATGTCCGTTTAGTCCGTTAATCCGTTGGTCCGTTATGACCATTGAAGAATTGAAAGAAACCTATGCGTGTGGCCAATTATTTTAGCAATAAGGATATTCGTATAGAAGAAAGACCATTGCCTTCTATCGGAGCGGGAGAACTCTTAATTCGAGTAGAAGCCTCGGGGATTTGCGGGACGGATGTGCTGGAATGGTATCGCAGAAACAAAACTCCGCTGGTCTTGGGGCATGAGATTGCCGGCATAATAGAAGAAGTAGGGGCGGGCCTTGCCCTCGGCTTCGCCGAGAGGCGAGCGTCCGCCCGAAATGTAGGGGCGGAAACAGAGATTTGTCTTAAAGCAGGAGTGGATTTGCCGCAATATAAAAAGGGCCAGCGCGTGGCCGCATCACACCATGTTCCTTGCGGTGAGTGCGTATATTGTCTGAGGGGACATCAGACGGTATGCGATACCTTGAGAAAGACACATTTTGACCCGGGCGGCTTTAGTGAGTATTTACGTATGCCGGCGATCAATGTGCGGTTGGGCGGCGTTTATCCCCTGCCGGACAATGTGTCTTATGAAGAAGCGACCTTTACCGAACCTTTGGCCTGTGTTCTGCGCGGGCAAAAGATAGCGCAGATGGCTTCCGGCAAAAGTGTATTAGTGTTAGGCTGCGGGGTTGCCGGACTTCTGCATGTCCTGCTGGCTAAGGCGCGCGGCGCGTCTTTTGTAGCGGTTACCGATGTAGTAGATTATCGTCTGGAACTTGCCCGCGGCCTGGGCGCGGATTTGGCCATAAATGCCCAAAGGGAAGATGTGCGGGAGAAGTTTTTTCAGTATAGCCGGGGAAAGGGCGCGGATTTGGTAGTAGCCGCCAGCGGAGCGGAGGTGGCGCAGAAACAGGCCTTGCAGTTAGTGGAAAAGGCCGGAACGGTGCTTTTCTTTGCCGCTGCTTCTGAAGGCAGCACTATTCCTCTTTCTATAAACG
>JAZDEE010000083.1:0-4503 GCA_043809065.1 Candidatus Omnitrophota bacterium
TTCGTAAGCCAGATTGCGCGCTCGTTTAAAAAGCTTTCTTATCCTGCTGGCGCCCACACCCACGAATACCTCGACAAATTCACTGCCGGACATCGAGAGGAAGGGGATCTTAGCTTCCGTGGCAATGGCTTTGGCCAGATAAGTTTTCCCGCATCCGGCCGGCCCGGCAAACAGGAGTCCGCGGATAATCTTGCCGCCTATTTTTAATAGCTGCGCCCGGTCTTTGATTAACTGCACTACTTCCCAGGCTTCCTCTTTTGCTTCATCAATGCCGATAACGTCATCCCAGCGGGTATGGACGTTTTCTCCTTTGATTCTGTTGGGTTCCAGTCTGCTGAATCCGTCTTTTAAAAAAGTCAGGTATAGAAAAACAAATATTACAGCCTGAATGCCGCCGGCCAGTAAATTTATCGGAAGCTGGGCCAGCATGATGTTTTTCTGGAAACTTTCCAGGGTGGAAAAGGCATAGACGGTGGCGAGGATCAGCAGGACTATGCCCGCGGCCACTGCCAGTTTAACCCAGTGCGACATCAGGAATATCTTAATTTTTCGCCGTATGTACATTATTAAAGTTCTCCAGGAGCAAAATGTAAAAGTCATATAAAAAATTTTATTATAGTTCTAATTCTAACACCTTCAAAAGACTAATTCAAGAATAAAGTAGGGGAGAGGATAACCCTTGTTAGAAAAGGCGAGGTAACTACCTCGCCTTTTCGGAGGGGAAACACAACTCTCACTGAAAAAACCCGGCTTTTCAGCGCGATGTAGTTTACCGCTTTACCGGTGCACTGCTCGATTTCTCGAGCTTGTCCCCCGGCAAAGCCGGGGGCTGCCACGGGCCCAATAAAGCGGGGTCGCTACAGGGTTTTTTCAGTGAGATTTAGTAGGGGAGGGTCCCGAGACCCTCCCTTATTGGTTATTAATTAGTAGATTTATCCTTCGCTAAAGACCACCCGGTATCTAATCTTGCGCAGGTCAATACCGCCGACATTTTTGGGCGCCTGAACAATATCGGATGAAGCTGACCGGTCATTTCCGCTCTGTTGTTTTGCTAATTTTGCCTGGGCTTCCTTAGCTTGGTCTAATGCAGTCTGCATTTGCGTGATACCCTGCTCAATGTCTGGCAGGAGGTTTTGTACTTCTGTTACATCTTCGTCGGACAGGTCTTTTAACGCTTTCTCCTGCTCGACGGTATTGACTGCGGTTTGTTCTGTCTCTGACGAAATAGTGGCTAATTGTTCTTGTAATTGAGTTGCTTGCTGGTCTAACTGTTTTAATTCTTCCTGATTTATCGGACTGGAACAAGCCTTTAGCATTATTGACAACATGGATAGTCCTAATGCCACTCCGAGGACATGGGGTAACAGCTTTGCTCCAGGTGTTAACTGCGTGTCAGGAGTAGGATTATCGGATGTTAAAGTATTGATATAGGATTGGATTGCATCTGCTGTTTTTTGGATTTCTTGTTGGTGTTTTACTAATTCTTGTGCTTTCGCGTTTATTTCGGCGGGATTGGTCAGTGGTGAAATTTCCGCGATTTCGTTACGTAATTTCGCGAGCGCTGTTTCTGTATTATTTAAAGTTTTTGTCAATTGCGTCTGAACAGGACTGGCCGCGGTGTTCTGCGCTGTTTCCTCCGGCGTGAGCAGTTCTATCCGCTTTACTACTAATTCTTCTCCAGCCCCGGCACCTCCGGTTGTTGCCCGGGCAAGAAATGTCGTTCCGACTTCTCCTGAAGTGATTACCGCGGGTATCTCCTGCATATTTCCGGCAAACCCTTGCGGTAAGATGTCAAACTGCAGTCCACCGGAAAAATAGTGTTTTCTAATCGTCGCCGCCTGAGCCGGGTCGTATTCGCGTTGAACGCAGGAATACTCGCCTTTGGTCATTGACTGGACGTAAGAGTCAAAGATGGCCTGCTTGCTCCATTGTTCCGGGGACTCTAAGCCGGTAAGGCTGCAGGTATTAATGTAGGATTCATAAAGACTTTGTTTGCCCCAGTATTTGTGTTTGAAATATTCCGCTAAGATTAAGGAATGATAGATTTGTCTTAACCGGGCGTAATCTTTACTGTGATTGACCCGGAATTCGATAATGGGTAAGATTACCTTTTTCATCGCCTGGGAGGCAATCTCCTGAACTCGGTGGTCATTTTCACTCTGGCCGGTATTGGCGGCCGGGGAGAGGTCGGAGGAATATTCCGACTCCAGGCAGACCTTGAGTTTAGCGCTGACTAAGGTTACCTTGTTGGCATTATCTTTATCTTCCTCAATTACCGCGTCCTCGGGAATAATCCATAGCCTGGTATTGGCCGGAATCTGGATGTTGCTGAGGTTCTGTCCTTTTAATTCCGCTTTCAGCGTATCCCAGTATTCTTTTCCGCAGGAGAGGCGGGGGTCGGTTAACATCGCCGCATCGCGCTTTAACCTTAAGTCGGTTTCCAAAAGGGCCTTGCCGGTGTCCGTGCAGATCAGCATCGGGCTGATAATATTATTCAAGTCTATGGGATTAAGGTTTACCCAGAACTCCCGCGCCGGCAGGGTTAGACCGAGGAAGAAATAATTGATCAGTTCTTTGGTTTCGGGGGTGAGTTTTTCTTTATCTACCACACCGCCGTCTCCGGTGTCTAAAACGAAATCGAAGTAATTGGTTTCCGACTGGGGATTGATGATGAACCCGCATAACGCCGGAGGGGTAAATTCGACCCTGGACAATAATTCCGCCGCCTCAGCGGAAGCCGGGCCGGACAATGACTGGATGATATCCATTGAACCGGACGGATGTAAGCCCGCCTGGACACTGAGAATAATCACCGCGATGGTGATTATCCCGGTGACGGCCAGCATCCACTTCCAGGAATGGTCTTGTCTCGTGCGCTGTTCTTTCGTAATCATTTTTCCTCCTGTTTATTCGGACAGGCACAGGGGACTGTCCCTACACGTTAAACTAAAAAGGCGGCCTTTCCCGCGCAGACAATAAATCTGCCGGATACATCAGCCGCCTCGTCTTGTTATCCTTAGTCTGGCAATCCCTGAAAAGACTGCCCATACGTTAGATAACGGCAAAACTTGCCCCAACCGGACGTTTTTCAGCAATATTTTTGAGTATTTAGGGGTCAGGTCTCAATAATCAATAAAAACACATTGACAATTAGATAAGCTTGTTGCTATAATCCTTTTCGGGCTCGGGAAGCGGAAAGGATTATTTTATTTATGGCCAGACCATTACGCATTGAATATCCAGGGGCATTTTATCATATCATTCAGCGAGGCAGCGTAAAAGAAGATATTTTTATATCTGAACAGGACAGACTTAGATTCTACGATTACCTGTCTACTATGCACACCCGTTATAAAGTCCGTATACACACCTATTGCCTTATGAACAATCACTATCACCTGATTATGGAAACCGAGGAAGCTAACCTTACGAAGGCAGTGCATTATTTAAATACCAGCTATACGGTATATTTCAACGTAAAAAACAAAAGAAGCGGCCATCTGTTTCAAGGGCGTTATAAAGCCATCCTTGTGGAGGCCGATGAATATCTGCACCAATTATCAAGATATATTCATCTCAACCCGGTGAGGGCGGGCGCAGCTAAAGAGCCGGAGGATTATCCGTATTCAAGTTATAAATACTTTATTTCTACCAATATGGTTCTTGACTGGTTGGATACTGGTTTTATCCTTTCTTTATTTAATTCTAATGTCAACAAGGCAAAAACTCTGTATAAGGAATTCGTATTAGACGGCATTGGCAAAGAGAAAGATAGCATAACAAAAAATACGCATTATGGTCTTCTACTGGGGGGAGCCGGGTTCATAGAGGACATCAAGGCCAGATTTATCTCCGGCAAACAAGATAAAGAGGTCCCTGTTCTTACAGAAGTCATGAAGCAATTGAAACCTGAAAAGATCAAATCTGCGGTAATCAAGGAAATAGAGGATGCCAAGTTAGCGCGCCGGATAGCAATATACCTGATAAGAAAACATACTGCATTGCGCTTAACTGAAATAGCCGCTTTATTCGGTAATATTAGCGATGCCGGGGTATCGGCGTTATATCATAGAGAAACGGAAAAGCGGATTATAGATAAAGAGCTTAACAAGAAGATTCTCAGAGTAGAAGAACTGTTGAGAATTGAGACCTGACCCTTATGCAATAAGGTTTATTTGACAAGGGATAAAGGGATGGGATATAATAGGCGGACAATATCTTCATAAATATTACTTTAATAAAATACCATTCTGGAAGGAAGTGAAACTGTATGGATGAAGTGCGTTGTAATAAATTGCAGGCAATACGCGATAAAGAGGTTTGTCCGTATGCGCATAAGTTTGACAAGTCCTTTAGTATAAAAGAGTTAACCGATGATTTTCAGGAGAATAAAGAGGTGCGGACTGCCGGCAGGCTGTTTGCCTTGCGCAGCCACGGGAAAAGCGTTTTTGCCGATTTACGCGACCAGAGCGGAAAGATGCAAATATATCTCAAAAGCGATAC
>JAZDEE010000084.1:0-5453 GCA_043809065.1 Candidatus Omnitrophota bacterium
TTTCCAGACTGTGTCAAAAGTACCTTTTTTGTCATTGTCCGGCTTGACCGGACAATCCAGAAAAATATTTGTCGTCGGGGATGGATTCCCTGGTCAAGCCAGGGAATGACAAAATTCGTTATTTTGCCTGTTTTGACACAGCCTCTTCGCCGGTATGACGGTCGTTTCCGCCAGAGGCGGATCTCCGATGGGTGTCCCGCTGCGGAAGTCAGGAGGCAGATATCTTGGTGATTGGTTATTTCGATTTGGTTATTAAAATTTATATATTTTTTACCTAACCATAGGTGAGGGTTTAAGACAATATGGATAAGATTTTAATGTATCACGCTATTGGCGAGCAGGGGGTGGATGAAACCGGGGCGGGGCGGTATACGGTGTCCCGGGAAGCGTTCCGCCGGCAGATGGAATATCTGTCCTTGCACAGGGATAAGGATTTCTTGATTACTTTTGACGACGGGCATTTGAGTAATTACCAATATGCCTATCCCGTGCTGAAAGAACTGGGACTCAGGGCCTATTTCTTTGTTATTGTTTCGCGGATTGGCCGGCCCGGATTTATGGATTGGGACCATTTACGGGAATTGGATCAGCAGGGGATGATTATCGGTTCACACGGGATGACTCACCGGATTTTGACGGAACTGGATGAGCAGCAGCTTGATTATGAGTTGAGCGCGTCGAAAAGTTTTTTGCAGAAGCGGCTGGGCCAATGGATTGATTTTCTTTCCATTCCCCGCGGCGCGTATAATCAACGGGTGATTGACCAGGCCGCGCGGGCTGATTATAAGGTAATCTTTACGTCTAATCTAATAAGCAGCCGGGACAATTTTGCCTTAGGGCGTATTCCGATAAAAAGGGACTGGAGCCAGGAGTATTTTATTGATGTGCTTGAGCATGGGCTTTCTTTCAATGACCGCTGTAAGGAATTGGTTAAAGACTGGGCAAAAAAGATGCTGGGAATGAGCAATTACGATATGCTGCGCACGGCGATTTTAAAACAATGAACGCTTTATTCTGGGCATTAGTTTTAATTGTATTTTATGTGTATGCCGGGTATCCCTTGAGTATTTTTTTGCTGTCGTTGGCCCGGGGAAAAAAGATCACGAAAAGGGAATTTTACCCGGATGTTTCTTTGGTAATTTCCGCTTATAATGAAGAGCGCCATATCGCGGCGAAGCTGGAGACGATTGGACAGTTGGATTATCCGCGGGATAAGCTGGAAATCCTGGTTGGTTCCGACGGCTCTACGGATAAGACGGAAGAAATAGTTTCCCGCTATAGCGGCGCCGGGGTGAGATTATACGCGGTTTCTCCCCGGCAGGGAAAGCCGGCTATGTTGAACCGGCTGGTACCGCTGGCCAAGGGAGAGATTATTGTTTTTACCGACGCCCGCCAAAGGCTGGATAAGGATTCGCTGAAGGAGTTGACCGCTAACTTCGCCGATGAAAAGGTGGGCTCAGTCAGCGCCGAGCTGGTTTTTGAGAACGAAGACAGCCAACCCGCGCGGGGAATAGGCTTATACTGGAGATACGAAAAATTCATCCGCGGATGCGAGTCGCGTTTGGATTCGATGCTGGGGGCCACCGGGGCAATGTACGCGATCAGGAAAGAATTATTTCCCGGTCTCCCGCGGGATTTGATTCTGGATGATATGTATATTCCTTTGCAGATTGTACGGAAGGGCTGCCGGGCGGTTTTTGAGCCGCGGGCGAGGATATTTGACCGGATGGCTGCCGATGGACGGGAAGAATTCTCCCGTAAGGCGCGCACCCTGGCCGGGAATTTTCAGCTTTTCGTTTATCTTAAAGAGATGTTTAATCCGTTCCGAAGCGCGGTAGCCTGGCAGCTTTGGTCGCATAAATTTTTGCGGTTGATGGTTCCTTTTTTGCTGATCTTGATTTTTGCCGTCAATTTGCTGATTTTGGGCAATGTTTTTTACCGGTGGACTTTGGCGGCTCAGCTAATATTCTATTTGCTGGCCGCGGGGAAATATCTGCTGAAGATAAACAGCCGTTTTTTAGAAGCGCCGTATATGTTTTGCCTAATGAACGCCGCCGCTGTCGCGGGGCTGTATAGATTTTTGGCCAATAAACAGCGTGTAACCTGGCAGAAGAACTAATGAAAACAAAAGATTATCTTAAACTAATCAGTGTATTTTTACTGGCCTTGATTGCCTATATCCCGGTCTTTGTCTGGATGTGGGAGAGGTGGTTTGCCAAGGAATCTTACTATGGGCACGGGATTCTTATCCCCATAGTTTCTTTATACGTTTTATGGCAGCGCCGGGAAAGATTAAAAAACATTATTCCCCGGCGGCATCCCGCGGGGATTATTCTTATCGGCATCGGGCTGTTTATTCATATTATCTGCGCCCTGCTCAGGATATATTTTATGTCGGCGTTTTCTTTTATAATTGTGTTTTACGGGATTGTCTTGTTTTTTCTGGGCAAAGAAACCGCCCGTCA
The DNA here is from genome assembly GCA_043809065.1 of Candidatus Omnitrophota bacterium. Taxonomy (GTDB): domain Bacteria; phylum Omnitrophota; class Gorgyraeia; order JAFGHF01; family JAZDEE01; genus JAZDEE01. Next base: position 2,466 of record JAZDEE010000084.1, read on the forward strand.
GCTTACCTTTCCTATATTTTTTCTGTCGGCGATGATTCCTTTACCGCTGGTTCTAATCGGCAACTTGACCGTTAGACTTAAGCTTTTTGCCGCTCAGGCGGCCGCCTTTATTTTGAACAGAATCGGTTTTCCCTGCGTCCGCGACGGGAGCCTCATCAGGATGCCCGCTTCCTATATTTCTGTAGGCGCGCCCTGCAGCGGCCTGCGTTCGCTGATTTCGCTGTTGACCCTGGGAGTTATTTTTGCCCAGTCAATAAATACGTCATTGAGTAAGAAAGCCGTGCTTTTTCTTTCTTCCGTGCCGATTGCCATTACGGCAAACGTGGCAAGAATAATATTGCTGGCAATAGTGAATGATTTGTATGGACAAAAAGCGGCCTTAGGCTTTTTTCACGATTTCTCCGGTTTTCTGGTGTTTGTCTTTGCCTTTTTAGGTCTCTTTTATGCAGGAAAAATTTTAGAAAGGTAGGGACAGGTCTGTGACCTGTCCGTTATTTGCGTTATGAAAAACACATTAGGTTTTATAATTGTAATTGTGATGTTAATCGTCAGCGCGTTATTCTCGCTGAATCTGTTTTTTCAGCAGAGAAACGCCCATGATACGCTGGATGTCCGTCAGTTCCCGTATGCGATAGGCCAGTGGCAGGGGAAAGATTTGCCGGTTAGTGAAAAAGAATATGATATTCTGGAAACCAGAAACCTGATTGTCAGAGAATATACGAATCCCCAGGGAGAAAAGATTTCGCTGTTCATTATCTATTCGGAAACTAACCGCTGTGTTTTCCATCCTCCGGAGGTATGTTTTATCGGCAGCGGCGTAAAAATAGCGGATAAAGATAGAACCGAGATTCCCCGCGCTCAGGGAAAAATTTGCGTGAATAAAATGTCCGCGGAAAAGAACGATAGAAAAGACTTAGTGCTTTACTGCTATAAAGCCGGGAAATTATATACGGAGAATTTTTATCTTCAGCAAACCGTATTCGCTTTGCATCAGCTTTTAGGGAAACGTATCAGCGGGGCCAGTATTCGGGTGGCGATGGAAGTCAAAGAGGAAGAAGCCACCTTACCGGTCTTAAAAGCCTTTCTTACCCAGTCTGTCCAAGCTATGGATTCCTTCCGGTAATGTCTGTCTAAAAAAAACAACACCTGCTTATTAAAAGTGTCCAAGTTTTTCAACTCGCCTGTCAAGGTCTGTCCGGGTTTATCTTGGGCAGTCCCACCATCGTCCAAATTTACGCATCAGTAATCTATTTATTTGCAATAGGTTACAACTCTGCCTTTCGGGCAATATAAAAGCAGCCAAATTCATCTGATTGGCACGTGTATTGCTTAAGATAGGATATACGCTATTTCATTTAGTGCATTGTAACATAAATTTCTATAATTTAAAATCCGAAATCCGAATATCGAAATACGAAACAATGTTTAAATTCTCAAAATACAAATGACCCAAACATATACCTAAAGAATATTGTTTTGAACATTTGAGCATTGGAGAATTTGAATTTGTTTCGAATTTCGGATTTTCCGCCAGAGGCGGACCAGCCTCTGGCTGGCGTGCTTCGAATTTAACAATAATTTATGTGACAGTGCAGTAGTAGGTTGATTCATCCCTTTTATTATAAAGAGATGAACAGCAGGGGTGGGGAGTAGGAGAGAAGAAGGCAAGTGAAAAAGAGAAGGTTAAGTTTTGATTTTATCTTGGGGTTGGTATTTTTAGCGGTTTGTGTGTTCAATCTAATAACCACGCAGTGTTTTGCCCAGCCTGACCCAGGCGCGGTATATGTCCCGGAACCGGGAAGCCTGGCTCTAATTTCCACTACCGGACTTTTGGGTTACGTAATCCGCTTTGCCCGCCGGCGTTTCCAGGAATTCAAAAGAGGGTTTGATATAACGGCCAGCGCCATTGGGCTGGTTTTGGCCTTTCCTTTAATCGTAGTAACAGCGGTGATTATCAAACTGGTTTCTCCCGGCCCGGCTTTTTTCAAACAGGAAAGAGTGGGTAAGGGCGGGAAGATTTTCAATATATATAAACTGCGCACGATGAGATTGGACGCCGAAAAAGAAAGCGGACCGGTTTGGGCGCGGGAAAATGATTCCCGTTATATAATGTTCGGCCGGATTATCCGCAAGGCGCACCTTGATGAACTGCCTCAGCTTTTGAATGTGCTTAAGGGGGAGATGAGTATTATCGGCCCGCGTCCGGAACGGCCGTTTTTTGTCCAGCAATTATCTAAGGAAATAAAAGATTATAATAAAAGACTTCAGGTCAAGCCGGGAATCACCGGCCTGGCCCAGGTGCGTCAGAAATATGATGAGACGATAGAAGACGTGCGCCGGAAAGTAAAGTTTGATTTGCTTTATGTGCGCCGGATGTGTCTTTGGGTGGATGTGCGTATTTTAGCCTTGACGGTATATGTAGCATTAACCGGCAAGGGCGCCAGGTAAAACAAGGTAACAAAAAAGGGAGGGACTTTTATGCTACGAAAAGTATTTGTAGGGTGTTTGTTATTGGCAGGTTGTCTGTTGTTCTGGCATCCGCAGGCAATGGCGGCTTATACTATGGACGATTCTTCCTTATCTGATTGGGGGATAACGCCGTTCAGTGACTGGACACCGTGGAACAGTTCCGTGGATTATACGGAAGAGGATTGGACGGAATGCCCGCATTACTCAGGATACATTGGTAATGGAAGCGCGGACTATCCGCCTTATCCGTGGGGAGTAAATTATCCCTATCCCTGGGGAGGGGAAAAATACGATGTCGAAGCGATGTTCTTCGACGATGACCCGAATTATCTGTATTTCGCGTTGGTTACTTCTTTTCCCCAAAGCGGCAGGGATGGTATAAAGGCCGGGGATATCGCTTTTGGCTTTGGCGCTGCCGGCAGTTACGATTACGTGATTAAAGTACAGGGATTAACTTCATCTGATTATGGTTTGAATACGGTCCCTATCAAACAGTTGGGGCCGGGAGATAGTTGGGTC
>JAZDEE010000085.1:0-7575 GCA_043809065.1 Candidatus Omnitrophota bacterium
GGCATCCTTTAACTGATGAAAAAATCAAAGAAACATTGGAAGATAGACAAATCAATCTTGCCCGCCGGACGTGCGCCAAATATCGGGAAGAACTGAAAATTCTTCCGGCCCATCTGCGTAAAAGAGCCCAATAAGGTCTCTGCTGTTATCGTGAACTTTTTGGAGAAAATCGGGGAAAAAATCTTTTAAACACTGAATAGTATCTTTTTTTCCGCAGGGATGATTTTAGGCAGGGTAAAACCTGACGCGCGGCTGTTTCTCCGGCTTTAATGCATATTTTTGCCTGGGAAAAAGCCGCCCAGCTGATGTCTTCTATTTTCGGTTGGATGATAAAATCCGCCATTTTCAGCTTGATGCGCACTAATTCGTGAGAACGGATTTCGTCCGCCTGAAACAAGATATCCATGCCGTTTCTAAATTTGTCGTGATAAATCCGTGATTCCACACTGCCGGCAATTACAAAATCCACTCCCAGTTTCCGGGCTGCTTCTATAGGCACCTCGCTGGTTACGCAGCCATCTACTAAAAGGCGTCCGCCTAATTGCATAGGCGGGAATACCGCCGGCACGGAGCTGGAGGCCATAATCGCGTCTTTAAGTTTTCCTGTATTCAAAATAACTTCTTCTCCTGTCTTCAGGTCGCAAGCCACGCAGGCAAAAGCAATTTTAGTCTGCGAAAACTCGTTTTCACCGACTATCTGTTTAATGAGGAATTTTATTTCTTCCCCGTCGGCAATCCAGCGTTTGATTCCTTTTAAGTTCCAAAGCAGAAGGTCTTTGACAAAAGTGGCCAGCCCCTCAATAATCATCTCTTTTTCTTCCGGGCGGGACTCCGCGGCTAAGGATTCCAGCTTAGTTATGGTCGAGCTTTCTAAAAGACCTAAAATGATTTCTTCCAGGATGGCCGCTTTTCCCAACAGGGCATATCCTCCGCCTATAACCGAGCCCATACTGGTTCCCGCGATGAGGTCAATAGGAATGTTCTCTTCTTCCAATACCTTTAAGACTCCCAGATTGGCCAGTCCGCGTACCCCGCCTCCTCCTAATGCCAAGCCGATTTTTAATCTCTTATTCATTTTGGTCATTTTATACTCAAGGCAATCAACAACACACCCACACAAATACAGCCAAGCCCGCTTATTTTTAACAGGGACACGCTTTCTTTAAAAATAAATAGTGAAAGCAAGGGAACTACAACATAAGTCAAACTCCATATAGGATAAGCAAAACTTAATTCCGCGTTGGAAAGAGCCATAACATAAGCCGCCCAGCCTAAAATAGCAAAAACTATCCCTAACAGCACCCCGGGATACATCATCGTTTGCAGGAATTTACCCCCTATTTTTTCGATAGGTCCTGTATGAAGCAATCCCTTCTTTAAAATCATTTGGCTGATACTGGTAAAGGTCACACTTATTAAAAGAACGCTAATTGAACGCATTACTATTTTCTCCCCTCTTTTAAATTGATTCTTAACGGCAAAAAAATGACATACATTGAACAAAGAATGAACATAGTCAATTCGGGAATAAATAAAAGCATAATCAGCATTACGACAACAGCCAATAGATATTTTCCCTGATACACGGTCTTGTCTTTAAAAGAAGGATACTTAATATGAGAAACCATCATTATGGCTAATATCGCCACTGCCGCGGAAATAGTTCTGCTTTCAAGTTGTATATTATATTTATGGGAGATTAACACAATAGAAGCGCAAATAGCTCCAAAGCCGGGAGTAGGCAGGCCGTGAAAAAAACGGGTTTGTTTATCTTCGTTCTCGGTATTGAATCTGGCCAGCCGGAATGTTCCGCAAAATACAGCTATAAGACAAGCAATCAGGCGCCAAAGACAAAAGGTTGTCCGGCTAAGTGAAAAAATCAATACAGCGGGCGCGACCACAAAAGAAACTAAATCCGCCAGAGAATCAAATTGTTTTCCAAACTCAGAAAGTTCCTTCCCCATCCGGGCAATCTTTCCGTCGGCAATATCACAAAGAATAGCGAGATAGATTATCCAGGCCGCGGGAACATATTTTGTCATCAGAGCAAGAAAGATAGCTGTTGCTCCGAAAATAAGATTGGCCGCGGTAATTACATTAGCCATATACCTTGCGCTTTCCATATTCTTCCTTTTTTCTATTGATGTTCCAGTTTTTTAATTCGTTCTTCCAACTCATATTGTTTTTTGAGCAATATGTTCACTGCTTCAGCAACAGGGTCGGGAAGTCTGCCGTGCTCTAAGTCTATCAATGGTTTTACCTTAGGCTCTTTGGATTCAACTATCTTACCGGGGACTCCTACTACTGTAGCGCCCGGTGGCACGGCCGTTATTACTACAGAACCCGAACCTATGCGGGCGCCGTTTCCGATTTCGATTGCTCCTAAAACTACGGCATCAGCCCCGATAATTACTTTATTGCCGACGGTGGGATGGCGCTTCTTTTGTTCGCGGGTAGTGCCGCCTAACACTGCACCCTGGTACATCAGGACGTCATCGCCAATCTCAGTAGTTTCGCCGATAACAACACCCATGCCATGGTCAATAAAAAATCTGCGGCCAATTGTGGCTCCGGGGTGGATTTCGATGCCGGTTAAGAAACGCGAGATATGCGAAAGCAACCGGGCCAGATTTTTCCAGTTATGTATCCAGAGAAAATGGGCGATGCGGTAAATCCAGACAGCATGCAGCCCCGGATAGCAAAAAAATACCTCCATCACGTTCCTGGCGGCCGGGTCCTCCCGAAAAACCGTGCGGATATCTTCGCTTATTCTTTTAAACATAAATTCCTCCTGCTTCATACTACTGCGTTGTTACATAAATTTCTATAATTTTAAATCCGAAATCCGAATATCGAAATACGAAACAATGTTCAAATTTTTAAAATACAAATGACTAAAACAGATTCTTTATGGTTTTGAACATTTGAGCATTGGAGAATTCGAATTTGTTTCGAATTTCGGATTTCGTGCTTCGGATTTAACGTAATTTATGTCACAGTGCACTACATTAACGGAGATTAACTAATTTTACTTCTCCCCATACCCCAATTTTATCTCCTATAATTACAACAATGCCTTTAATCTCCGGTTTATCCTGAACAAACCTGAGCGCTGTTTCCATATCATTCGGGGATTTGACCATATTTCCCATCCGTGTGGCCCAGGCATCTGCCCAAATAGCCGACGCACAAATAACAGTTACCGCGTCGGCCTTGCCGAAACTTAACGATGGCCCAACAGTTCCGCTGGAAGTGCATATCCCGCAAGGGTGTTCAGACGGAGGAATTTCAATGGCTAACTTGCCGGTATAAGGAGACATACCTGCAAAGATACCCACTGCCCGGCGGTGCAGGCTTTGGATAAAAATATCACCGCCATTTTCTACGATTACCTCGGGAGAATATTGGACTAAATGTTTTCCAACGTACTCGGCAATTGCGCCGGCAACCGCGGCCATCGGTCCTACTCCACTGGCTCGCGAAGCAGCCACCATTTCCTGAATTATTTCGGGAGCGGAATCTCTTGCGGTATAAGGTTTGAGCGTAACGGCGAATTCAGGATGTTTCTCTATATAATTTTCTATCAGCAGACGCTGTTTCTTTAGATATTCCAGAGCTTCATTTTGAAGATTACTGCAAGCGCGGATAAACAAGTCGCTGGTGTCTATTTTAACTGTAAAGTTTACCAGCCCTTTACTTTCTACCCAATGACGGTATGAACGAATTTTATATTCGGCAGGTGAATTCACTGGTAGTTTAGAATTGTATTTCGATAGCTCTATACGGACAAACGGGTATGCACAACCCGCACATAATGCATTTTTTATTATCAAAAGACACCAGCATGTTTTTACGGTCTAAAGCTAAGGCTGCTGTCGGGCAGATAGGAATACAGGCGGTGCAATGAGTGCATTTCTCTTTATGCCATTTGATATCCTGGGCCACAGCTTCAATCGTTACACCTAAACCGGAGAGATATTTTATGCCTTTATCTATGGAGTTTTTTTCGCCGGCTATTTCTATTACCAGCCGGCCTGTTTCCGCGGTGACATTCGCTCTGAGAATATTAACCATTAAGTTGTAATCCTTAATCAGATGATACGTAATCGGCTGTTCTACCAGATCCGGAGAAAAACTTAACACTAATCGTTTTTTATTCATCGTTTATACCCTATCCGGCGTAAAAATTCCTTGCGCCATTTTTTCCCTTCTTCATCCTCAATGCCCTGAGGCTTGAGTCCGTCTATTACTCCTAATATTGCTTTGCCCTGTTTTGTTTCGGCAACGATAATTTCAACCGGATTAGCTGTAGCGCAGAATATCGCGCAGACTTCCGGTACGGTTTTGAGGGCATTTAACACATTAATGGGGAAGGCGTTCTGCATAATAATAATGAAACTGTGTCCTGCACCAATATTCAGCGCGTTTTCTCCGGCTAATTGTTTTAAATGCTCATCGTTTCCTTCCGTGCGCACCAGGCACGCCCCTGAGGCTTCGCAAAATGCCACGCCGAATTTTATCCCCGGGCACGAACAAATCAGTGTTTCGTAAATGTCTTCCACGCTTTTAATGAAATGACTTTGGCCAACAATGACATTTGCCTCTGCGGGACTATCTACTTTTATTGTTTTTATTTCCATAGCGCTTAATTAAGGGTTGTTGAAAAACGAATCCTTTGTCTTTATATCAAATGTAATTATAACAAAGCCGGTTTATGTTTGCAATAGAATAGTAGGGGCGCGGTTTCCTCGCCCGAATAATATGTAATAACATAACCGGGCGCGGAAACCTCGCCCCTACAATTAACAATATAATTCCTATGAAATCCGGGATGATAGTTAAGAGTTGCTTTTCTTAGGGGAGAGTTTTTTTAGGATGGATGAGGCCAGATTCAACGGCATATTCCTTTTAAGTTCCTTTTGGGTTTTGAGCATTATGCCTTTTTTGACGACTTCTTCGATTTTCTCTTTATCGAATGGTTTAACTATATAATCATAAGCCCCATATTCCATAGCTGTTATAGCGCTTTCAGTATTAGGGTAGGCGGTAACAAAAACCGCCTCCAGATTAGGGTTTATTAGTTTCATAGCTTTGAGCAGCTCCAAGCCGTCCATCTTAGGCATTCGGATATCCAGTAAAACCAAGTCTATCTCATTGTTGGCCACCGCGTTTAACGCCTGTTGCGTGTCTTCACAAGTTAAAACATGGTAGTTATCCTGCAGGATAAAGCGCAGCGCCTGACGCGGTCCAATATCATCATCGACGATCAGAATTGTATTCTTATTTTCAGCCATAGCTTTTCCTTTATTTTTTCAGGTGTTTCTTTAAAATGCGTACGAATACCATCACGATTTCCGGATCAAATTGCGCTCCGCTGCATCTTTCCAGCTCTGTAAGCGCTTGTATAGGACTAAGCGCGGGACGATATGCTCTTGTGGAAGTCATTGCTTCGTAAGCATCGGCAACTGTGAGGATGCGCGCGTATAAGGGAATATCTTTACCTTTTAGGCTGTCAGGATATCCTTTCCCGTCATAACGCTCATGATGATGGCGCACCATTGATTGCTCAATATGCAAAAGCTTAAACGGCTCCAGGAATCCTTCCCCGATTTGCACATGCTGTTTAATCTTTTCCCATTCCTGAGGAGTCAACTTGGTTTTTTTATTTAAAATGTCTTCTTCTATTCCTACTTTACCGATATCATGCAGCAATGCGGTCTGGCGCATTACTTCCTGTTCATCGGCAGAAAAACCTAATGCCTGGGCAATCTTGACTGCGTAGGTGCTTACTTTCTGAGAATGTCTGCGGGTATAAGGGTCTTTGGCTTCCAGAATCTTATTAAGCATCTCTAAGCTGGAAAGGCAGCTTTTATCCATGATTTCTTCAGCAGAAGGAGGCGCCCCTCTATTTTTAGACCGGTTAGATAGACTTTGGGCAATAGAGGCGCGCACATAATGGAAATTAGGAGGCTTGGCAATAAAATCGTCCGCTCCCAGTTTTAAGGCTTCAACAGTGGTTCTATGGGTAGCTATGCCGCTAACCACAATAACCGGCAGACTGCGATTAATCAGTTTAATTTCCTTAAGGACATCTATTCCGTTCATATCCGGCAGTTTCACATCCAAAACTACTAAGTGCGGCTGTTTTTGTCTGACCATGCTCAGGCACTCTGTCCCGGTTTCCGCGGTTATTATGTTATAACTATCCTTGAGCATCATTAAGAAGGAATTTCGGACTCCGGATTCATCATCTGCTATGAGTATGCATTTTTTTTGATTTTTCATTTTTGCGCCCTTATCTCTACCTATTTATGAAGCAACTTTTGTGCCAATTTAAAAACTGTTTTAAAAAAGTACGCGCGAAATTTTCCTATTCCTTATCGCGAATACTCTGTCTCGACGATAATTTACCGCGACGGTTATACCGTCGCGGTTTTCTAATGACAAAAAAAAACATTTAGCAATACCTTTACTCTGCTAACCGGCTGAGAAAATACGACATTTTTGTTAAGGCATTACATTTTGGTCATATTATCCCGGATTTTGCAATAGGTTTTGAGGAAAATGGCCTAAACTTCTTGTCAGGACAAGGCGTGCGAGCAAAAGAACCGCAGCCGTATTCAGTGCAATACGGCGAGGACGCTTTTGCGAGCACAACGCAGTAATGGCAAGAAGTTAGAGACATTTTACCAAAATCCTATTGCAAATTCCGGGATTATGGGAGTAGTAAAGTAGTACAGGCAGGGTAAGTTCTAAGGAATCTTTTTTGCAGCAGAAATTCAATACAATTTGTCTTGGAAGGGTTACAGACCATCCCCGGACAGATCGTCGTAGGAAAAAAAGACGATTCCGTCCGGCTCTAATATCCCGACAAGCTGACATTGTTTTTCCAGAAGTTTCGGCTCGGTTTTCATCAGAAAAGCCCCGATCCCGACATAGACTTGTCCCTTTTCACGCTGTGCCAAAGCGGATTTTACTGCCGTTTCAAATAAACGGTTATCTTTGGTGTAACTCATTAAAACCACGTAATCTATAATACCGTCTTTTATCCAAAGCGGCCAATCCTGAAAGACTACGGAATAAGCTTGTTCGGGATAAGGAATAACCGCGCAGGAAACCTTTAAATCCTCAGACTTGGCTTTGATATGCCGCGTTATTTTTCGCGCTAACGCGGTGATCTGCTCTCTTTTCCAGTCATCCCACAAAAGACAGTTATCTCTGGTCTCTTGCATAGTTAAAGGGTCAAGTCCGGTGGCTTGTTTAAACCGGGCGATATTCTTTTCTCCATAACCGTAGCTTATTCCGTAATTGTTAAATCGGGAATCAGGTAAATAAGGCACCGCGTAAGGGTAGCGGATATAATCAAGATGTATTCCAGCAAGAGCGGGATATCTGGTAAGGAGTTCATCAATTATGGACAAGATATATTCGCCTACACCGGGGTCCCCTGGTTCAAGAAAGAGCTGATTCTCTCTTAAGTAGTATTTATCCGTCGCGTCTGCCTGTTCATTTTTGCTGGATACTCTCAAATATTGGTCTTTGGTAAAAACAGTATTGCCCAACTTAACTACTATA
>JAZDEE010000086.1:0-5667 GCA_043809065.1 Candidatus Omnitrophota bacterium
ACATCCTGCCGCGCAAACATTCATTACCACCCGGGCCGTATCTAATGAACTGCACCCAACATAAATCCTTTTATCCTTGATTTTACTCCGTTTCAACTGGCGGCTGACCAGGGTTATTAACTTGCGCGGGCAGGCAGCCAGACACTGGCCGCAGCCGGTGCAAAGATGCGCATCAACTACCGGTAAGTTTGTCTCCACATCTATTGTTATGGCCTTAAACGGACAGGCCCGCGCGCAATTTCCCAGTCCCAGGCAGGCATAACTGCATAGCTTGTATCCCCCCATCAGTTGGGCCGCCGCCTGACAATCGGCAATGCCCTGATAGGCAAACCTGTCTTTGGCCTTGCTCCCTCCGTAACAGTGTAATACGGCCACCTGCTTTTCCGCTGCGGAATAGGCCACTCCTAATATGGCGGCTATCCCGGCAGCCTGTTCTTCAGAACAGGCCCGGCAATTACTTAACGTCGTATCCCCTTTTACCAAAACCTCGGCAAAATTAGCGCAGCCGGCCAGACCGCAAGCGCCGCAATTGGCGTTGGGCAGGTTTTCCAGAATCTCCTGTATTTTCGGGTCCTGGATAACCGCGAACTTTTTAGCGGCAAAAGCAATCACTATCCCGAAAAACAGACCTAATAGCGTCAAGGTTAATATCGGCGCTAAGATTTGCATAACCATCCTTTGTTCTGAGATAACAAGTTTATGGTAAACAAGTTATGTTTATTGGTAATTTAATACTGTATCACTTGAGTAAAGAAATAAAATAGATAGTTGGGTAATATTGAGCATACGGCGCCCCTGTGTATTCAATCCTGTAGTAATCCCCTTTTTTCACCGGCATACTTATTCCTCTGCCTTCTGCCTATCCAAAAAAACAAGGATGTATCGGGTATATTCGTTAAATTCTTTAATAGCCTGACCGATGCTTTGCTGCAGGATTACCGGGTTAATATTATTATATTCATGAACCAAGACATTTCTTAGACCGGCAGACGCAGATATTTTTTCCGCGAAGTCCCGGGGATAAACCCCCAAATCAACCAACCGCAGGAACGTGTCACGGTAGGCAGCAATACGCTCCAAATGCAGTCCTTTTTCAGCAATAATATGCTGATTTATATCCAGCGCCCGGCCGATTACCCTCTCTAATACCCGCTCAACAACCGCCTGAGTAGTAAAATCCCTGTCGATTTCTTTAATTTTTAACTTCTCAAAAGGCAGCAAATGCTGCAAGTCATCTTCGATAAGGGCAATCTTCCTTTGAAGTAACTCTTGATCAATCATTACCAATAACTCCTTAGTTTTACGGCGAGTAACTACGGTTTGCCAACATCTTTTGTTTGTATTCAATCATCCTGCGTTCAAGAATACGCAGGCTGCGGCTATCCAAATAATCGCGGAAGGCATACGCCCTAAATTCATTATAACTATGCACATCCCCCGCTAAAAGAATACTATCGCGCACTACAAAATAACGAAATAAAGGGTCCACCCCGTGTAACGACTTTACATCTAATTCTTTTACTCCTATATTCTTCACTGCTTCCTCTATTTCCGCGTATATTGCCAGCAGAGCCTCCGTTTCAATACGCTTTTCTGCTAAAAGCGCGATATCTAAATCGCTTTCTTCACCCTCTTTGCCGCAGGCGTAAGAACCATGAAGAATAATAAATTTCAAGGCATATTTTTTACGGATAGCTTCTATTTTTACTTTTTGTTCTGGTTTTTGCAGAATTTCCTGAATCTTCATCTTATGGTAACCTATTTAAGTCCCCGTATCCGCGCCATATTATTCGTCCCGTACTGCCAAAGATAAAGGTATTGGCGCGCCAGCGCTAAAAAGAAAACCCGGCAAAGCCCATAAAGGCCAGAGACATTAACGAGGCAATAATCAAAGCCAGCGGCACCCCTTTTAGACATTCCGGGATATCCAAAAGTTCCAGCCTCTCCCGAATGCCTGACATCAACAGCATGGCCAGCAAAAATCCCGCCCCGGCGAAGAATCCCTGTCCCGCCGCATAGATAAAACTTCCGGACACGGCTTTCCCGTCTTTAAAAAACATATCTACATTTAATACGGTTACCCCTAAAACCGCGCAATTGGTAGTAATCAAAGGCAGATACACGCCTAATACGCGGTAAAGCGCGGGATTAGTCTTCAGAATAATCATCTCCAGCACCTGCACAAACCCGGCAATAATCAAAATAAAGGCGATGGTGCTTAAAAACTCGATATGAAAAGGCAGCAGCACAAAGTTATAAACGCACCAGGTCAGTATCGCGGAAAGAGTCATCACCAGGATAACGGCAATACCCATACTCAGGGCCGGGCCGGTCTTTTTGGATACCCCAATGAAAGGGCACAGCCCCATAAATTTAAACAGGATAAAATTGCTGACGAAAATGTTACTGATAATGATGGATAAAAATATACTGACGTCCATTATTTCTTCGTTCCCTTCTTACCTAAAAGATTAACCCCGCCCAGCAAAAGCCCTAACACAAGCAGCGCTCCCGGCGGTAAAGCAATAGTTAATACCGGCTGATAGCCCGGGATTAAAACATATCCCAATAGTCTCCCTGAACCAACCGCTTCCCGAATCGCCGCAATCAACAAAAGCCCCAGGGTAAAACCCGCGCCCATTCCGACAGCGTCAAACAAAGACGCGGATACCGGATTCTTGGCGGCAAAGGCCTCGGCACGGCACATTATTATACAGTTCACCACGATCAAGGGCACGAATATTCCCAACTGTTTGCTTAAAGCCGGGAAATAGGCCTTCATCACCAGCTCTACGATAGTAACAAAGGTGGCAATAACAACAATAAAACAAGGGATACGGATAGCATTGGGGATAAGTTTACGGATAGCCGAGATAATCACATTAGAGCCAATCAGCACAAAAGTAGCAGCCAGGCCCATACCCAGGCCATTGATTACCGAGGTAGATACCGCCAGCGTCGGGCAAAGCCCCAGCACCAGTCCGAAAATCGGATTTTCTTTACGAAGTCCTTTGGTAAGTTCCCGCAGCAGCTTTTTCATAGGTCCCCATTTCAAAATCATATCGGGCGGACGCTCGCCTCTCGGCGAAGCCGAGGGCAAGGCCCGCCCCTACTGACCAGGTTTCAATTTCGGCTTCGGCAACACGGCCATAGTCACTCCAAATCTTTTAGGCTTTGTATATCTATCAATTATCGGCGTTGCCGCATTCATTAGCAGAATAGCGTAACAAACCCCTTCCGGATAGCCGCCCCAGATACGGATTACCGCGGTAAGCAAACCGCAGCCAAAACCGAAAATAAGCCGGCCTTGATTCGTTAACGGCGAAGTAACATAATCTGTAGCCATAAAAAACGCGCCCAGGATTAGTCCTCCGGATAAAATATGGTAAAGCCATTTGCCGGCAAAATATCCTTCTCCCCCGAAAATCCAGGTCAACACGGCCACCGTGGCAATAAAGGAAAAAGGGATACGCCAGCTGATATAGCCGCGCGCTAATAACAGTAATGCCCCGGCCAAAAGCGCCAGTACGCATACCTCACCCAAACACCCGCCGTGATTGCCGGTGAATAAATCCCAATAAGATACCGTGGAAAATTTATTGGCTAAAGGAGTCGCTTCGGTTACGCCGTCACAGGCCAGCGGCCTTGCCGAGAGGCAGGCATAACGGGGCATCACCCAGGTAGTCATATATACCGGCCAGGCTGCCATCAAAAATGCCCGGCCAATCAGCGCGGGATTAAAGATATTCTGGCCTAATCCGCCAAAGGCCTGTTTCCCGATGGCTACCGCCACAAACGCACCCACTGCCGCCAGCCAAAGCGGGCTCTCCGCAGGCAAACAATACGCCAGAAGCAGGCCGGTTAAGAATGCACTGCCATCCTGAATCGTGATTTTAGCGCGGCGTAATTTCTGGATTACGGCCTCGGTCAATACCGCCGATAATACAGACGTAAGCATTATCCAGAGAGAAGCTATACCAAAAATGAATATCCCGGCAATACCGGCCGGCAGTAAAGACAAGGTGACCACCCACATTATTTCTTTGGTGCTCTCTTCCGAATAAATATGCGGCGATACAGAAACTATCAGCTTATCGCTCATACTGCAAAATCTCCTCTGCTCTTTTGCGCACAGAGTCAGTCAAGGCCCGGGAAGAAATGGTCGCCCCGGTAATCGCCTGAATATTTTTTTCCGCAGCGGTTTTTACTACCGTTAAGTCTTCTATCCTTCTCCCTCCAAACTGGAGACAAAACCAAGGCTTTCCGGCAGGCTCCGCCGGTTTCTTTTTATTCAGGAACAGCTCTTTTATTGCCTGAGCAAGCGTCCTCTTCTCTAATATTTCGTTAATCTTAGCGCCTAAGCCCGGGGTTTCATTCTGAGCCAATACCTTTATCCCGGTAATTCTCCCGGCGGTATCCATCCCGGACATCGCCTCAATCACACTGGAATAACCTTTGCCCGCGGTTTTAAAGACATACCCCAGTAAATCTTTTTTGTCCGCGGACGAATACGCCCTGAAATAAGCCGGCCGCCCCTCCTGCTCAACCGCTTCAAAATATCCCGCCCGCGGAAAAACCTCCTCCAGGGCTTCTTTCTCGGCCATTTCTTTTTGCGCGAGTATTTTAGGGGAAGTCAAAAAATAAACACCGGTCAGCAAAACCGCCGTTACAAAACAAATTAAGGTCAAGGTTAAGATGTATTTTATACTTTCGGACATTTTCGTTGTTTCCACAGACGGTATTATTTTTGTTTCGGGCGGGCGCAAGGCCCGCCCCTACAATTCTATTTCAATTTTTGTTTGGCTAATTTTACCAATTCCACGATATCGCGTTTTCCCGGACAAACATACGCGCATATCCCGCATTCCACACAATCCAGGACATTATATTCCCGCGCTAAATCAAACCGGTCTTTGGCCGCCGCCTGAGAAATCTGCGAAGGATTCAATCGCATCGGGCAAACCTGAATACACCGGCCGCAGCGGATACATGGTTCAGAAACACGTTCCCTGCTTTCTTTTTTTCCAAAGATAAGGATAGCGGAAGTTCCCTTAATAATCGGCACATCCAATGTCCACTGGGCAATACCCATCATTGGACCGCCCAAAATAACCTTGGACGGCTTTTCGCTCAGACCACCGCAGGCCGCAATTACTTCCCTGATCCGGGCGCCTACGCGCACCCGGAAATTCCCCGGACTCTTGACAATCCCGCCGGTAACAGTAATCACTTTCTCATATAAAGGTTTATTATTATATATTGCCTCATAAACGGCAAAACAAGTAGCCGCGTTCTGCACTACCGCGCCGACATCATACGGCAGCCCGCCGGGAGGCACTTCCCGGCGCAGGATAGTTTTAATCAACTGCTTCTCCGCTCCCTGGGGATAAAAGGATTCCAGTTCAACAACCTGGATATCGCGGCCGTCGGCCAACTGCCTGAGCGCCGCTATCGCGTCCGGCTTGTTTTTCTCTACCGCCGCGTAACCTTTATTCACCCCCAGCGCCTTCATCACTAACCGCATTCCCTTGATTATTTCCTGCGGCTTTTCCAGCATTAATCTGTGATCGGCAGTCAAAAACGGCTCGCACTCCGCGCCATTTAAAATAAACGCGTCTATATTCTTACCCTGGGGAGGGGACAATTTTATATGCGTGGGAAAGGCCG
>JAZDEE010000087.1:0-16242 GCA_043809065.1 Candidatus Omnitrophota bacterium
GTCGAGTAGACCCATATTTCAGAGCCCCTCACAGAACCGTACTTGCAGATTTCCCGCATACGGCTCTTCAGCAAGTTTCCATCAGCACTTATTACGCGTAAAAGTTATGTACTATGTGCGGCCTCGGTAATGGGAACTTCCGCAGATACTGATTAAACCCTGTCCAGTTGAAAGATTTCTTGTGACACCGCTTGTTAAGTAATTTAAATACCATGCGTTCTACCTGATAATTGAATTCCTGCAACCTCTTAATGTTTTCACTCACGCCATAGTACTGGTAATGCCCTCTTATCTTACTTATAAGCTGTGCCCACAATTCTTTAATGCTAATCACATTCTTAAGAGTTTTTAGCCAAATATATATTCCTTTGCAACTCTTGCGAAATCTCTTAGCGCTCGTCCTTCGACTGACTTTAAACTTGCCTTTGCGTGTTTCTGCACAGTAATGCGTAAATCCCAGAAATTCAAAAGTATTTGCCCGTCTTTCCTGTTTCCCTGCATTTTCCCGCTCATACCGGCCAAAACTTTTTATCCCTGTTTTCTCTGCGTTTAGTTCAAGCCCATACGCCCTGAATCTCTCCCGCAGTTCATTCATTATCCGCTTTGCCTCTTGCTGATACTGCACCAGGATAACAAAATCATCACAATACCGCACTATGTAACTCTGTCCTGCAAGCTTTGGTTTCAGTTCCTTTTCATACCATTCGTCCAACACATAGTGCAGAAATATGTTTGCCAATATCGGGCTTAAGTTCCCTCCCTGCGGCGTTCCTTCTTTTGCCTCTTCCAATACTCCCTTTTCAATATATCCGGCTTTCAGAAAACGCACTATGTATCGCAGAAATTTCTTGTCGGCAATTCTCTTTCCTATCATTTCTATCAACTTTTCATGCCCCATATTATCGAAAAATCCTTTGATGTCTGCTTCTATGACATGGTTGATTGGTTTGTAATTGATAACTTCACCGACCCTCTTAAGCGCCTGATGACAACTTCTCCCCGGCCGGAAGCCGTATGAGTGTTCATAGAAATCCTGCTCATATATCGCTTCCATTATCCGGCTCATTGTCCTTTGCACTGTCTTGTCTTCTACGGTTGGTATACCCAATGGTCTTTTACCATTCCTTCCTTTGGGTATATATACCCGTTTTGCCGGTTGCGGCCGATATCCCATTCTCTTCATCCGCTCCAGGAGATTCTTTATATTGTCATCCAGCCTTTCCTCATATCCCTGCCAACTCACGCTATCTACTCCCACTGCCCGTTTCCTGGCGAGCAAGTAAAAGTTTGCCTTTAAAGAACCTTCGTTGACTTGATACATTATGTTTTCAAATCTTCGTTCCGGTTCTTCGGCTGCGTGCCGACTTAGTGAACTTAATTTCGTTTCCATTGTTTCCTTGAACTTTGAGTCCATTCAATGTTTCCTTAAGTTCGTCCAACTTTAACTGCTAACCCCTTCCCCTTGTTATTGGCTTTCCCAATATCTTTGAGTACTATGGGTTTGTCCGACTACCAACCGGCCTTTACCTCTCCTTGCTTCTTCAGCTTGTTGAAGGCTTTCCTTTGGAAACCCGTTGGTTCTCCCAAGTTCCGATATAAACATATTGACCGCCCGCTGTGGCTTAATATCCCGGCAGGTTATTACGTATTCACCATATCACACGTAACTTTGCTGGCTTCCTGAGGGTCAATTCATTCGCCCCCTGCATTTCAAATTTCGGGACTTGCTTCCTTCACTTTCGTTACAGCTGACTGTCTCCTTCGCTCTGGCTTCATACAGCTTGTTGCCTCACTGTATGCAGAGTTCCGTTACGGCCTGTTGGTTAGTCTTTGGCCGTGCCGCTTTTCGGCTTGCTCATATCAGCTTGCTTGGCGCACTGACCCCCTTGTTTTTTACATTTACCCTCCAGAGGATTCCGCCGGACGCACCTCCAGCATCCTGTCCACCCGGAACATCCGTCTTTCCCGGCGCTGGAGGCAATAGGCGTCTACGCCGATGAAGGGTTTGCCCAGATATGTTTTACTGCCGACGGAAAGAGGCTTGATCAGCCGGCGCGATTTTTCGTCGTTGGCTTTCAGATAGACGATGTCCAGATAACCGTCCCCGTCTATGGCCTGTTTAATCAGGCTTAGTTTTTCTTCAAACGGCAGGGCGCGCTCGGATATCGCATATTGGTATTTGGTCAGAAAGCGCACAATCTCCCAATCCATCCGGATATCCGACTTTCTCAGCGCGCGTTTAAGCGTAATCCCGGACAAACGAAGACACGGGGACACTCCTTGCAACTAATTGCTATATAACATATTACGTGCCATTTTTCCTCGGCCTGCCTTTAGAGCATTGAACTGCATGCTATTTTTAAAAACATATTTTCTGCAAAATTCCTCGATTGATAACATGAAAAGTCTGACTACGACTTAATTGATATGAACGTGCAACTCTGGGCATATAATAATGATACCTCAATAATAAAAAGTATCTATTAAATCATTTATTCCTAACTTATTGACAAATAGTTAGTTGTAAGGAGTGCCCCTGTCCTCTAAACTCCCCTTAGGGAATAGATTATCACGAAGCCATCCAAGCATACGATTCAAAAGTTCTCTTGCCACATACCCAACAATAAGGCAATGAGTTTCAACAGATATTCCAGGTTTACTTCCTGACTTTAAACGAATAGTCTTAGCCAGGCAATCCTTTAAAAAAACCACTTGAATCTCCGATTTTTGCACTTTCTTATTTTTTGGTCTTAACATCAGTAGTGTCCAATTATTTTCGGGTTAATTCTCACAACTATTCACCTCAACAAACTCAAAGCTATTCATAAAAAACCACTCAAGGGGATCGAGAAGTTCTTTGCATAGCGGACATACATAATCTACATTGCCTATCTGGATGGCATTCTTATAATCATGCCCGCAGATTGTTTTCTTATTTTGTGATACTGCGTTCCGGATTCTCTTCTTTCTGGTTTTTCCCATAACTCCCCCTCAAGCAAATTCACCCATTCTTCAATCTTTTAATTTCTTTAGCCCCAAGCAGCGACTTCATCTGTATAATGGCAATCCTGTTTAACTGCTCCAGTCTCTGTGCCGGCAACAGGCCTTGATGAATAAGCACTGCATTGATACTTTCAAGATTGGATAAAACGACTAATTGTTCAATAGCCGCGTAATCACGAATATTGCCTTCCTGTCCGGGATGGGCATCACGCCACTGCCTGGCAGTAATACCAAAAATAGCCATATTTAATAAATCAGCTTCATCAGCATATATCCCATTAATTTGCTTACTTGAAAGCTCCGGCGGCAGCAGCTTTTCTTTGACCGCGTCCGTGTGAATACGATAATTTATCTTCGCCAGCGTACGCTGAAGATTCCACTCAAGCGACATTCTTTTTTGCTCGTCTTCCTTAAGCCGCTGGAATTCCTTAATTAAATACAGCTTAAACTCAACCGAAATCCATGCCGCAAACTCAAACGCTATATCTTTATGCGCATATGTTCCTCCGTACCGCCCTGATTTTGAAATAATCCCGATTGCGTTTGTTTTCTCAAGCCACTGCTTTGCTGTCAAAACAAAACTATTAAGCCCCGCTTGTTTTCTAAACCCCTCGAATTCGATGGGATTAAAATTAGGATTATTTAACTGTTCCCATATACCCAAAAATTCAATAGTATTACGATTTCTAAGCCAATTCTGAATGATATAATCTGTCCGTTTTGGATCCTTATACCTTGCCATATCCGTCAAACAAATAAAGTTCTCTTGTCCGGTAACAGATAATACAGTTACTTCCGTGCCTCGAACCTCAATTTTTGGCATTAGTAACCCTCCTTAAACCCGGAATTTGCAATAGATGTTCGGTAAAATGTCTCTAACTCTTTGCCATGACTGCGTTGTGCTCGCAAAAGCGTCCTCACCGTATTGCACCGAATACGGTTGCGGTTCTTTTGCTCGCACGCCTCGTCGAGTTCGCCGAAGTCTGGCGACTTGTCCTGACAAAGAGTTAGGCCATTTTTCTCGAACCCTATTGCAAAATCCGGGTTAAATAGCAATCTTATGCGTTCCTTCCAATCTACCCGTGCAACCATTGCCTTTTCCATATCCTCGGCGATGGCATTCCCGCTGAAAAACAAAAAACCTTTGCCGGGTATATGTTTCCCCACAAAGGTTTTACTTTTTTAACGTCCGGGATTTATTCCTTAAACACGGGACTGCATTTAATTATGAATTCATAGTATCACAAAAATAAGAAGGAAGCAATAGTTCTTTACAGCAAGTACTGTCAAGATAATTGGGTTACCAAATGCCTATCATTACGGCTAATTATTTTATATGCCGCCTAATGAAAAAGATACCTTAGACCGATGTCAAAGTCTTTCGGCCCGTTCGGGGAACGGGCCCTACAACCTGCCTCCTTGATTGATGTATTATATCAGTACGCTGTCATTCCAACAAATAACGGCAGGGAAGACAAAACCAACGAGCTAAACAGATAACAATTTATGCGACAATCCATTACCCGCCGGCAGCCTCAGCCGGCCGCACTTCCAGCATCCTGTCTACCCGGAACATCCGTCTTTCCCGGCGCTTGAGGCAATAGGCGTCTACGCCAATGAAGGGTTTGCCCAGATATGTTTTGCTGCCGACGGAAACAGGCTTGATCTGCCGGCGCGATTTCTCGTCGTTGGCTTTCAGATAGACGATGTCCAGATAACCGTCCCCGTCTATGGCCTGTTTAATCAGGCTTAGTTTTTCTTCAAACGGCAGGGCGCGCTCGGATATCGCGTATTGGTATTTGGTCAGAAAGCGCACAATGTTCCAGTCCATCCGGATATCCGACTTTCTCAGCGGGCGTTTAAGCGTAATCCCGGCCAGGGAAGTGCACCGGCTTAAGGCAACGTAGGTCTGTCCATAGGCAAACGCGCCCCGGCCCATGTCTATAACTACCTGTTCAAACGTCTTGCCCTGGCTCTTGTGGATGGTAATGGCCCAGGCCAGCTTGAGCGGGTATTGCGTGAATGATCCGGCGGATTCCGTCTCGATGGCCAGCGTGTCTTCATTAAAACGGTAATGAAACAATTCCCAGGTATACGGCTGGACTTCCTCCACGCCGCCGTCCTTCAGCCGGACACAAATGATATCGGCGTCGTTTTTCCGGCCGCGCCTTATTTCCCTGACCTCGGCGATTGTGCCGTTAACCCATCTGTTCTCGGAATCATTGTTCAATAACATCACCTGCGCGCCCGCGGCCACCTGCAATTGGCAGTCGGCCGGGTAAGCGTATTTTTCAAAATCACCGGACACGTCCGCCGGAAAGGTAAATATCTTTGTTTTTAACTGCCCTAAATGCCGGCTGTTAATCTCAGCGGCCATCTGATTGGTCGTGGTTAAGTGTAAGGTAAAGGTACCGGCGTTATTGTCCGCGGACGGCTGGACGCGCTTGTTCAATATCCCCAGCATCTCATCGGTGATGCTATTATTACGGATGGCATTAAGCAGGCGGATAAAATCCTCGTCTTTCTGACGGTATACTTTCTCCAATTCGATAAACCGCAGTTTGAACCCCTCAAATAACCGCGCCGAAAAAAAATAGGGGCTCGTGTAATGCTGGCGGAAGATTTCTATTTCCTTGGGAGTAACTACCGGAGGCAGTTGATAAAGGTCTCCGATAAAAATCATCTGGATACCGCCAAAAGACAAATGCCCGCTCCGGCCGTTTAAGCGTAAAAACTTCTCCACGCAGTCCAATAAATCCGCGCGCACCATAGATATCTCATCAATGATCACCGTTTCCAGTTCCCTAAAAATACGCGCTCGTTTTCCCTGAATCTTCTTGACCTTCTCCAGCGTTATATCCGGCTTAAACCCAAAGAAAGAATGGATAGTCTGGCCAAGCACATTCAAAGCCGCCACCCCGGTAGGCGCCAATACCACTATTTTTTTGCGGGTAACCGAACGAAAATAATCCAGGAGCGTGGATTTTCCCGTGCCGGCCTTACCGGTAACAAAGACGTTTTCTGAGGTCTGTTCCATTACCTCCAGCGCCTTCCGGAACTGCTCATTAAGCTCTATCTCTTTCCCCAAAAATACTCCCCTAACCCCGGATTGTTCCGCCGCCTATGACTGTGTCTCTTTGATAGAATACCGCCGCCTGCCCCGGGGTAATGGCCCACTGCGGACGGTCAAACTTTACCTTAACTCTATTTTTGCTTAAAGGGAAAACCATTGCCCAGGCGGCAGGATGCCGGTAGCGCACCTTTACTTTTACCCTGGCCGGCTTCCCTAACTTGTCCGAATCAATAAAACTGGCCTTGCCGGCAATCAAGTCTTTTCTATATACATCCTTCTTTTTCCCCACCACAATAGCGTTGGCCCTGGGGGCGATAGAAATGACATATAAAGGCTCCGGCGCCGCGATGCCTATTCCCTTACGCTGGCCGATAGTATAAGCGCTGATACCTTTGTGCCGGGCGATTTCCTGCCCGGCTGTATTCAGGATCGGCCCGGGCAAGGCCGGCGCGGAATAATACTTCCGCAAAAATCCGCCGTAATCATTGTCCGGAATAAAACATATTTCCTGGGATTCCGGCCTGGCGGCAATAAGCAATCCCTTTTCCCGGGCAATTTCTCTTACCTTAAGCTTAGTCAAGCCTCCTAAAGGGAAAAGAATGCGCGGGAGCTGTTTTTGAGTCAAAGTATACAAGGCGTAAGACTGGTCCTTTTGCCGGTCCAGGCCTTTTTTGAGTAAAAACTTTTTACTTTTTCGGTCAAACTTTATCCGCGCGTAGTGGCCGGTAGCCAAATAATCCGCCTCTAACTTCCCGGCTTCTTTTAGCAAAGCGCCAAATTTTATATATTGATTACAGCGGATACAGGGATTGGGAGTGCGTCCATTCTTGTATTCCGCGCAGAAAGGGGCAATAACTTTTTCCCGGAAAACGTCCTGCAATTCCAAAACATAGTGCCGTATACCCAACTTACGCGCTACATCGCGCGCGTCTTCTATGTTTCTCTTGCCGGCTAAGTCCTTACCGCCGCCCCACAGCCGCATAGTCACGCCGATAACTTCCATCCCCCGTGCCTTAAGCAAAGCGCAGGCCACCGATGAATCCACCCCGCCGCTCATTGCCACAACAACTTTTTTTTTCTTCATCATAATAAAAATAAGGTAACCGGTCAGTTATCGGGAGTCGTCGCAAACTGCCAATCTCCACTAATAACTGACCGGTTACAAAATAAAAATCTCTGAAAATGTCTGACGAAAGATATTCCTCATCACTTTTCAGAGACTTCTTCGAACCTTTCTCAGAACTCCGTCTTTTTCAGCATTTCCGCTTTCTACACAAGTTCAACCTTTAAATGTTTATCTAACACATGCGCGAGCTTAATCAATGTGCTTAACGAATAACTCCTATTATGGATGTCCTCTAATCGAGACACTGTCTGTTGAGTAGTGTGCAGCCGTTTAGCTAATTCCTGCTGGGTTAATTCTTTCTTTTGTCTAATCTTAGCTATTTGAATAGCTAAAGAAGCATAGATTTCTTCTTCATCAAACGCCTTTTTAAATTCGGTATCTTTTAATTCCTCTTTTAAATAATCTTTAAACTTTACTGTGGTTTTCATAATCACATCAGCCCCTTTTGCTTATCTGCGAAAAATCCTGCATCATTCGCTCTGCTCTTTCAATTTCTCCTTCAGTAACTCTGTCCGTCTTCTTTAAGAAGCCATGGGTGATAATAATCCTTTTCCCAAAGAAAAAATATAAGAACCGATACTCGTTTGAACCAAAGCCTACTCTAAGCTCTCTAATCTTACCCCGCAATATATCTGCATAAGGCCTTGGTAAATCCGGGCCTTCTTTTTCAAGTTTATCTATCCATCTGGCAACTTTTGCTCTTTTCTTGGTCTCCAGTCCATCCAAGAATTCAATTGTCAGGCATCTTCCTTTTCTATCCTTGTAAAATTCCACCTCGTACATCTATCATCCCTTTAAAGCATACACTATTTTTGGTGTGTTGTCAACTTTTTTATAGTTCCAAAACCTTTCTCAGAACTCCGTCTTTTTCAGCATTTCCGCTGATGAATGGCCATAATAAAGGATCCGGCTGTCACGGTCAATGGTCACTATGGTGGGTAAGCCCACCACGTTATATAATCCGGCCACATCGCCTTTCCTGTCCAACGCTACCGGATAAGAAATATTTTTACCCTCTATTGCCTTTGCTGCTTTGGCATTGCTGTCCTGAAGATTGACGGCAATTACCTCTACTTTATCCTTATTTTCCGTATAGAACTTTTCTACTTCCACCAATTCTTGTTTGCAATAGACGCACCAGCTCGCCCAAAAGATCAGGATAACCTTTTTCTCCTTGAGGACTTCCGATAAAACTATAGAATTCCCGTCTAAGGTCTCCAAGGTAAAATCAACGGCCTTGGCAGGGATATTTTTTACCTGGCCGTTGGCCCGGGAACAGGTATAAAGCGTAACAGCCAGCATAACTACCGCAATCAAAGATAAAAACTTAAGCCGCATCTTCCGCTCCTTTCTTTACCGATGCTGAATTTTCGGCCCGTTCGGGGAACGGGCCCTACAACCTGCCGGCCCACGGCTTCCCGTGGCTTCGCCCCGAGGGGCCCTCGGCTTCGCCGAGAGGCGAGCGAGCGCCGTGAGACGAGCAGGCAGGAAAAACAAGCCAACCGAGTTATGTTCGGGCGGACATACCCTTCGAGCATAAGCAAGACCCGCCACTACACAGATAACATCCCCGCCTTAAAGATATAATATTCGCCCAGGAGAATCATCGCCAAGGCCAGGAATTTCTGAAAAACCGGCATCCACTTTTGCAGTCTGGGCAAGCCGGTTAACATGCCGGTAAAAGTGCCCACCAGCAGTAAAACAGCGCCCAAACCAACCGCGAAAGTAAACAGTAACGTAAAACCTAAGATAACATTTTGGCTGGCAGCTACATAAGTTAATAACGCCCCTGACACCGCGGCAACGCAGGGAGCGGCTGCTAAACCCGAGGCCATACCCATCACCAACACCCCGGGAATAGAAGTGGTTTTGCTAACCTTTCCGGCGCCCGCTTTGTTCAGCAGAAAGACAGGCAAGGGAATAACATCTAACAGGGCCAGGCCGAATAGAATTATTACATTGCCCACCAGTAATTGCGCCGGCGGACTGGACTGAATCCGGCCAAAAATCTTACCGGTTAACGCTGCCGCCATACCCAGGATGGCATAAGTCACCGCCATACCCAAAACGTAACTGAAAGCTAAAATAAAACTCCTTCCTCGGGAAAGATGACGCGCCGAACCCAGCACGCCGATGAGCAGCGGAATAAGCGGAAAAACACAGGGAGTAAAGGAAGCAGCCAAGCCGCCGATGAACACTATTACATAGGTCAGCCAGGAAATATTATTGAAATACTGGGCGATATTTTCCATCTTCTTGTTCTCTATCTTATTTCGGGAACAAATCCGTTAAATAGCGTTCTCCGCTATCCGGTAAAATCACTACAGCCAGTTTATTTTTATGTTTTTTCCGCTTAGCCACCTCTATCGCCGCCCATACCGCCGCCCCGGAAGAAATCCCGGCCAATATACCTTCTTCTTTGGCCAGCCGGCCGGCAGTCATTACGGCATTTTTATCGCTTACCTGAACCACCTCATCAATCAAATCCAATCTGAGCACGTCAGGAATAAACCCCGCGCCAATTCCCTGGATTCTATGCGCGCCCGGTTTTTCACTGGATTTCCCTCTGTATTTCCGGAGGGATAAAACAGGGGAATTTTCCGGTTCAACCGCGACAACGTGAAACCGCGGATTTCTTTTTTTAATAACTTCGGCTATGCCGGTCAGCGTCCCGCCGGTGCCTACCCCGCAAACCAAAATATCCACCCGGCCATCCGTATCACGCCAAATCTCCTCGGCCGTGGTTTCCCGATGGATCCGTGGATTGGCGGGATTCTTGAATTGCTGCGGCATAAACGAATTAGGAATGTTTTCCCGCAGCTCCTCAGCTTTCCGCACCGCTCCGGCCATTCCTTCTTCCACGGGAGTCAGCACCACTTCCGCCCCTAATAATGATAAAAGCTGCCGGCGTTCCCGTGACATATTTGCCGGCATGGTCAGGATCAATTTATATCCCCTGACCGCGCAAACAGAAGCCAGGGCAATGCCGGTATTCCCGCTGGTAGGTTCAATAACCGTGGTCCCCGGCTTAATTATCCCTTTTTCTTCCGCGTCTTTAATCATCGCCGCGCCAATTCTGTCCTTTACACTGGACAGAGGATTGACCGACTCCAGTTTTCCTACCAATGCTGCCTGTAGTCCCTGGCCTATTTTACTCAACTTGACCAAAGGAGTGTTCCCTGCTGTTATAGTAATATTATCGGCTATCTTGGCCACTGCTTTCTCCTGTTTATATCCCTAAGGCGCTGCTGATCTTACTTTTATCAAATCCCACGATTATTTCTCCGTCAATATCTACTACCGGGACACCCATCTGTCCGGAGCGTTCAATCATTTGCTGGGCGGCGTTCTGGTCAGAAGCAACGTCTATATCCACAAACTTCACATTATTATCTTTTAAAAACTGCTTAACCCGCACACAATAGGGACAAGCGGGGGTGCTGTAAACCGTTACTTTTTTTCCCATTTGCTTCCTCCTCTTTAATAATTCTCGCAAAATAATTCGTAATAAGCCTGGGGATGCGCGCAGGCCGGGCATTTTTCCGGTGCTTCTTTTCCTTCGTGAACATATCCGCAATTACGGCATTTCCACTTTACCACAGTATCTTTTTTGAATACCTTGCCCTCTTTCAAATTCCGCGCTAATTTCCGGTATCTTTTTTCATGCTCTTCCTCTACCTCGGCAATCTCTTTAAACCGGCTGGCGGCTTCGGCAAAACCTTCCTCGCGGGCCGTTTTTTCCGCCTCTTTGTAAAGCTTTGTCCATTCCAGATTCTCCCCGGCGGCCGCGGCCTCCAGGTTTTGCCGGGTATCCTGGACTGTCCCGGCCGGATAACTGGCGGTAATCTCGGTCTCCCCGCCCTCTAAAAGCTGAAAAAATCTTTTGGCGTGCTCTTTCTCATTCTCGGCAGTCTCTAAAAATATAGCGGCAATCTGTTCATACCCGGCCTTCTTAGCCGCGGAAGCAAAGTAAGTATAACGATTCCTGGCTTGTGACTCCCCGGCAAAAGCGGCTAAAAGATTCTTCTCTGTTTTTGTTCCTTTGATACTTTTCATTTCTTTTGTTCCCTCCATCATTTACAGTATTGTCCCTCAATAAACACATCCTGTATCATAAATATTTATAGAGACGCAAAATTTTGCGTCTCTACAGACGCGGAGTAAGATCTACGATTTCTTCAATCTGCATCACAATCATATATTTCGGTTTGGGTAAAAGAAACTCCGGATGATGGGGATGACCTTTGTCTCCGGAAATATTCTTTACCACTCTTTGCGTTATCCGCTGAACAATCTTATTTTCCCAGGCAGTGATAATATGGGCGCTTAGCTCGTTGGCCTTGCTCAACACTGCCTTGCCTTTTAAACAGAATCCTTTAAATCTATGCTCATCCACAGCAGTAACCGCCAGATGCGGGTTACGTTTTAAATTACTAAAGGTCCGGCCATCATAAAGGTCAATCAGATACACCTGTCCGTTTTTGTTTATTTGGACAATACCTTTACAGGAGCTATGCGGCCGGCCCGACGGGTCAATCGTAGAAACTATCACGCAGTGCTGTTTGTGAAAAAAATTATATACGTCATCCGGTAACTTTTCCATTTTTAAAACGGCCCTTATTTATTCCTATATTTTCTCCATAGGCTGTCCGCAGCAAACCAGTTCTCCTCCGCCAACCTTAGTAACCTTGACCTCATTACCGCAAATATCGCACCGATACTTTTCCCCTACTGCTTCTACAGTCATAAAACACCTCCTGTATTGAATTATCGGGGCAGGCAGGCCTGCCCCCTGCGGAATATGTATAAAAAAGGGCATTTCTATGGGATTAAATTATTTCGTAGAGACGCAAAATTTTGCGTCTCTACAGATTTTAGGTAATAATGTCTTTAAGTTCTGCCAGGTTATCTATTATATAATCCGGCTTCGCTTTCAGGATATCCTCTCGGCGGCCGATACCGTAGGTTACCGCGCAGGTAGTTATTCCGGCGGCTTTCCCCGCCAATATATCGACGTCCATATCTCCGACCATTATCGTTTTGTTCTTAGCTATTTTCAACTGAAAAATAAGCTCATTAACAAGGCAGGCCGACGGTTTCATGCACCGGGCGTCATCGCCGCCCAAAACCTTTTCAAAACAATCGAAGATTCCCAGTTTCTTTAAAGTAACAGCCGCGAATTCATATTTACGGTTGGTTACAACCGCTTTTTTCTTTTCTTTGAAAAATTCCAATGTCTCTTTAACCCGCGGATATAGCGAAGACGTATCCGGGAAATTTATTCTATAGTCCTCAAAGATTGTTTTGGTTTTTTCAAAAAAACCCTGAGCTTTCTGCCCCAGGGATTTCCGGATCAGGTCATCTACGCCCGTGCCGATATAGGAGCTTATTTCCGCGCCGGGTTTCGGCTCAAGGCCTACCCGGGTTAAGGCAAAGTTAATACCCCGCGCTATCGCGTCCTGAGAATCTACCAGTGTTCCGTCTAAATCAAATATAATAAGCTTTATCCGCGGCATAAATTGTAAGATATAAATAGCAAGGCTTATCCTTATGCTATAAGTTTAGCCAGCGCCATAAAAATAAGCCCGGCAATAAATGCAAGAAAAGCAAGATTAGCCCTTTTAACACTCTTCTGCTTATGCAGTTCCGGCAAAAGGTCAGAAGCGCCAATATAAATAAATCCGCCGGCGGTAAAAGGCAGCAGAAACAAAGAAGCCTTGGCCGTCATCCCAGTCAGAATGTACCCGCCCAGCGCTCCTAACATCGCGGTAAGCGCGCAGAGAAAATTAAAAAAAAGCGCTTTCCGCCGGCTAAACCCTCCATAAACAAGAATCCCAAAGTCGCCCAGTTCCTGCGGGATTTCATGAAAAATAACCGCGAGCGTAGTTATCAGTCCCAATTTAATATCTGTCACAAAACTGGCCGCGATCACCAGTCCGTCAGTAAAATTATGCACCCCATCCCCCACCAGATTCAAATACGTAAAGGCGTGCACATCGCAGACACCACTGTGGCAGTGCCGCCAATAAAAATACCTTTCCATTAAAAAGAAGGCGGTAAAACCAATTAAAGTATAGAAGAACACCATATCGCATCCGCTCTGCTCAATCGCCTCCGGTAAAAGATGCAAAAACGCCCCGCCGATTAGTCCCCCGGCGGCAAACCCAATCAGCAATACTAATATTTTCTCCAGGACTGCCGGCTTCATCGCCAGGGTAATCACTCCCACCAGGGAGATTAAACTTACTAAAACAGTAGCGGAAAGAATCCAAACTAATACCATTTACAGAACCTCCTTTTCGCAAGCATTGATGGTTTCCTCAATTTCTTTTTGCAAGGCAAGCGGTAGTCCCATTATTGACGTATCTAAAAAACCCCGGACAATCATCGCCTGCGCTTCGTTTTGGCTGATGCCTCTGGCCATCAGGTATTCTATTTCCTCCTGGGCAATCTTGCCGACCGCGGCTTCGTGAGACAATTCCGCCCCTTGCGCAGCCGCCTCTAATTCCGGGATGGCGTGGATAAAACCTTTTTCCGTAATCATCAGGCCGCGGCACTCCAGATGCGCTTTGACCGGCTGGGCTTCCCCTCGTAAATGCCCGCGGGCAATAATATCGCCTCCGGCGCTGACGGCGCGGCTGGTCACTTCCGCTTTCGCGCCGGCTGCTTTTAAGATCACCCGGGCCCCAATATCCAAATGCGCCCCGGCCGGAGCAAATAATAAAGAGTTATAGCGGGCAACAGCCCCCCGGCCAATCAGTTCCGCCCGCGGATACATCTGCACGGTTTTTACCGGTTTAAGACAGACATAATTAGAAAGAAATATCCCCCGTTCTTCCACTAACACTGCTGTTCTGGGCCGCACAACCACATCCTCAGCCCAGTTATGCACCATGGTAAAGGTCAGCTTTGCCCCTTTTTTGACAAAGATTTCCGAAATGCCGATATGCATCCCCCGGCGCACCTGACTGGCCACAGTACAGCCGGTAATAACCTGCAGTTCAGAACCCTCCTCGGCAATAATTATATTATGCACGTTCTGCGCTACATTATTTTTATTAATAAACAGACAGGCCTGTAAAGGATACACGGCCTTCGCCCCGGGTAATGCCCGGATAAAATAACCCTGCCCCGCCTGGGCGCCGGCCTCCCGGGTCCACTCGTCCGTATTTAAAGCGATGAGCCGCCAGAAATAATTATCCAGCCATTCATACCTTTGCAGGGCCTCGTTGATGCCCATTACTTCCAAGCCCGGATAGTGACTGCTTGTATGCACTATCGAATGGTCCATTTGCAGATACGTTCCGCAGCGCTCCTTTTCCGATAAATCTACGCCTGCGGCCAGCATAGTTTTCTTCTGACGGGCCTCTACCCGCTCCAGGCGTTCCACATACGCCCAGGGAGCGGACTTGGTTTCATACGCCTTAATGTCTATTTTTTCTGCTGATGGGCTGTTTTGAGTTTTTCGCCTTCGCATGTTACACACCATTCATAACCGTGCTGTTTGATAGTCTTCAATATCTCTTTAGGGTCACCCGCGCAGTGCAGCCTTCCGCCCACCAGGATACAACCCCGGTCCACCCGCACATAATCCAGGATGTATCCTGTATGCGTAATAATCAGCGCGGTATTATCCTTATTTTTGCATAGAATTCTATTCATCGTTTTGCCGACTAGGGCGATATTTTCCAAATCCACGCCTGATTCCGGCTCGTCAAACAGACTGAGTTCCGCGGAAAAAGCCAAAAGCTGAAAAAGTTCCGTGCGTTTGATTTCTCCTCCGGAAAACCCCCGGTTGATATCCCGGTCCAGAAACTCTTCCAACTTGAGCCCAGCGGCTTCCTTTTCGATATCAAAGTCTTTTCTTCCGGTCAAAGCAATCATCTGTCTCAGCCGGATACCCCGAATCGTGGGCGGCCGCTGAAACATCATTCCTATACCCATCCGCGCGCGTTCAGCTATATCCAGTTCATTTATTCTTTTACCCTTAAAAATAATATTACCCTTAGTAATCTTATATTCGGAAAAACCAACCAAAGACATCAGCAAAGAAGTCTTGCCTGAACCATTGGGACCAAGCAAAGCTAACCTCTGCCCTTTCTTCAGTTCCAGGTTAATGTCCGTTAAGACCTCTTTACCAAATATTTGTACGCTGAGATTTTCTATTTTTAACATTTTTTTAAAAAATTATGTTCGCCAGGATGCCCAGGGCAATCACCTGCGGAACGGTTATAACCGGCAGCCAAATGGCCACCCGCCGGCCGACATTATGCCAAAGCAGGCCTATTTCCGTGTAATCGGTAACAACTCCCGCCATTAAAAACACAAACGGATTGCCTAAAGCCTGGGTCTGGCGGTATATTTCAAAAGCAAGCGGGGCAGTGCCTTCCGAACACACCTCCATAACCGTGGCCGCCACTAAGGTGACTAAAAGCCCTAATGCCGTCGGCCCCATATAATGATGGAAAAAGCTTTGGGGTATATAGGCGGCAGCCAGAGCGGCGAGGCCCATACCAATCAACAGCCACCATAATACCATATCGGCCAGGGAAACTGCACCGGAAAATACGCCCTTTATCCCCTGAATCGTTTGCTCTAAACTAAAATGATATTGCCTAATCCTCATCTTAAAATCCGCCGCCGCGGAAAACCCTTCCCGGCACTGCGCGCTTATATTTTTCTCCACTATGCCGCTGCGTTCCAAAAGTTGAAAGACCAAACCCGTAACAACAGCGATAACCAAAGCGCCCAGCACAATATACAACGCCCGCGCCAGCCCAAAGAATCCCGCCAGCATTATGGTTAACGGAAAATTGGCCCAGGGCGACGCTAACAGAAAAGCAACCACCGCCGCGTTAGCAGCGCCTTTTTTATGCAGTTCGATAGAAAGAGCCAAAATCCCATGACTGCAGGCGCTCATAAAAAAACCTAAAAGAACTGAAAAAAATATCGTTTTTTTCCCGGGCCGGGATAAAAAATGCGCCACGTACTCCCGGGGAACATAATAATCAATAACCCCACCCAGCAGAAAACCTAACAG
>JAZDEE010000088.1:0-4172 GCA_043809065.1 Candidatus Omnitrophota bacterium
GCCGGAAGCATAGAAGAGAAAAGGGGTTACGCCTATTTAATCAACCGAAAAAATAGCGGTGGCCCTTTTTTGCGTCCGCCTTACCGTATGCCTCTTTTTACTTCTCTTCCTTTTTTCCTCTTTTTCTCTTTTTTTTCTTTAATTTTTGTAATCGGTGAGAAGCTGTGAAAAAATAGGATAAATTTACTTTTTAGATAGCGATGTCAAGGTTTTTTTAAAAGGTTAATAATCCAGAGTAAAAATAAATGGCTGAATTTAAGGTTGAGGATAGCGAAAAAGAGGCGATAAAAAAATATGCATCAAAAAAGGATAATTTAAGTAAACGAGGGTAAGGAAGGCCTTGGGGGGGAATTTCTAAAAATGGCATTTGGTATAATAGTATTGTGGCGATAGAAAACAATAGCTAAAAAAGGAGGCCAAATGTCAGATTTAAGAATGAGGCCGGTTGAGAGAAAACAATATTTTATGGAGACAATCAGTTTAGAAGATATGGCGGCAGAAGATGATACCGTGCGCGCGATTTGGGCGTTTGTGGAAAGATTGGATTTGACGGCATATTATAATAAAATTAAAAGTAAAGTTAATGAAGCGGGCAGTCCAGCGTACAACCCAAAAGTACTTTTAGCTATGTGGATATACGCCTATAGTCAAGGGATAAGCTCTGCCAGAGAGGTTGAGAAGTTAAGTAGAGAAGTGAGGAACTGGCGTTGGCTATGCGGGGATCAACCGATTAATTATCATACATTATCCGATTTTAGAATAGGGCATAAAGAAGAGTTAGATGAGCTATTTACTAACAGCTTGGGGGTATTGAGCGCGGAAGGATTAGTTACTTTAGAGCGAGTTACGCAAGACGGAACCAAGATTCGCGCCAACGCCGGAATAGATACTTTTCGCGGTGAAGAAAAGTTGAAAGCGCATTTAAAGACAGCCAGAGAGCAAGTAGAGCTATTATCTAATCCGGAAAGTGAACCGGTAACCAAGAGAATAAACAAAGCCAAAGAGCGCGCGGTAGTTGAAAGGTGCAGTAAGTTAGAACAAGCGGTGCAAGAGTATGAAAAGTTAAAGGCAGACAAAAAGAAGAAAGAAAATATTCGGGTAAGCACAACCGATCCTGAAAGCCGGGTAATGAAACAAAGTAATGGCGGATATAATCCGAGTTATAACGCGCAAATAGCAGTAGATACGGCTAACAAAATAATAGTAGGAAAGCATGCGTCCTCAAATTGCGAAGATACCCAAGAGCTCAAACCAATGGTAGAGAGTATAAATAAAGAACTAGGAAAATATCCTAAGCAGGTTATAACAGATGGAGGATATAATACCTATCCCAACATAAAAATGGCGGCAGAGAAAGATATAGATTTGATTAGCGCCGAACGCGGTAATAATAATGTATCGGGGCAGCAATATCAAAAACGGGGAGTAACAAAAGAGTTTGAATCAGAGGTCTTCAAATATGATGAGGATTTAAGGGGTATGATTTGTCCGGAGGGCAAAACCCTTAAATTCGATGGTAAAGAGGAATTACCCGGCAGAACGAATTTTAAGTATCGCGCTAAAGCAGAAGACTGCAATAAATGTTCGTCAAAATCCAAATGTTGTCCTGAAGCAACTAAGAAAGGGCGAAGCGTAATTCGCAAGGAATACCAAGAGGATATTATTGAGTTCCAGGAGAAGATGCGAACAGAAGAAGCCAAATCGATTTGTAAGAAGCGCGGCGAGAACGCGGAGTTTGTTAATGCCTGTATAAAGGAAAGATTCAAACTAAGGCAATTTCGGTTGAGGGGGTTATCTAAGGTTGATATAGAGGTTACGTTTGCAGCTTTAGCATATAATATTATGCGGTGGTTCAGGTTAAGGTGGTATCCGGCTTTGGCAGTATAAAGAAATGAAGAAAATTGATGGGCAATTGAAGTACTCCAACTGAGATTTACATTGAAATCTGTTTTTTTGTTAAGATTTTCTGATTTATGGCTGGGAATTTTAATTTTTTCACAGCTTCTCACCGATTACTAATTTTTTATTTTTTTCTTGCCAATTACATAATTATATGTTAAAATCACTTTTTAAAGAAAAGTTAAAAGAATAGAGGGGGAAATAAAGGAAGAATACCCCTCTGATGCAGAAAAACCGCGTATTAATAGTAACCAGCGACAAACTTGCCCAAAAATCCCTTTCTGAGTTACTGCTTCGTTATGGATATAGCGTAGATATTGGCCCCTCGGTTCAAAAATCATTAACCTGCTTAAATAAGAACGCTTATCAGATTATCCTGATGGATATTATGGAAAAAGGCAGTATGGAACTGCTCAGGATAGCCAAAGAGCGCCGGATTGCGGCCGAAATAATAGTTTTAACGTCTTATGACAGTTTAGATGCCGCGGCAGAGAGTTTAAGCTTAGGGGCTTTCGATTATCTTATCCGGCCCGTTGAAGATAAAAAGATTTTATCGGTTATCAAACGCGCCCTGGCCAATAAACCGTCTGTAATAACCCGTCCTGTAAAGGAAATCAAGGGAACTATGGTGAAAGATTCTAATCCTGTTATACGCGGGGATTCTTTGAGCTTTACTCAGGATAAACTCTGCGGCCCAGGCAGTTTCATCGCGGAGAAAAAAATACTTTCCCCCGCGTTGTCTCCGGGGTTGGCAGGGAGGAAAGAAAAACTCCGCGGAAATCTTTTACCGCGGTCTTCAAAGACTGATCGTTTGGCGGAGCCGGGGATTTTTGGCCTGGTTGGCGCCAGTCCCAAACTTAATGTCATCTTTTCCCTGATTAGGCGGATTGCCAGTTCCCGCAGTACGGTTTTGTTAAGGGGAGAAAGCGGAACAGGCAAAAGGGTGATTGCCCGGGCTATCCATCAGGCGGATAAGACCCGCCGGGACAAGCCTTTTATCGAGCTGGCCTGCGGAGCGCTTTCCAAGGGGATAGTGGAAAGCGAGTTGTTTGGGCATATCCGCGGCGCCTTTACTGACGCTGTCAAGGATAGAAAAGGGCGGTTTGAATTGGCTGATGGAGGCACGATTCTCCTTGATGATATAGACGCGCTTTCCCTGGATTTACAGGTGAAGCTTCTTCGCGTGCTGCAGCACAAGGAGTTTGAACGCGTGGGCGACCACCAGACTATTAAGGTAGACGTGCGGATTATTGCCGCTACCAATCATAATTTGGAAAAGGCGGTAGCGGATGGAGAGTTTCGCCAGGATTTGTATTACCGCCTGAATGTCATTGCCATTGATATCCCGCCGTTGAGAGAAAGAAAAGAGGATATCCCTCTTTTAGCCAAACATTTTATTGATGTATATGCCGCGGAGAATTCCAAGGAAATAAAGACAGTCGCCGACGCGTTGTTTCCTGTATTGATGCAGTATAACTGGCCGGGAAACATCAGGGAGCTGGAAAATCTGATGGAACGGGCAGTCATCCTGGATGCCGACGGAGTGATTGACCGGCATGATTTGCCGAAAATGCTCCTTAATGGAGACGCGGCGTTATATTCCGCGTTAAGCCGTCCGGACATCAATGGTTTTATGTCTTTGAAAAACGCGGTTGAAGAACCGGAAAAGACCTTTATTCTTCAGGCGCTCAAAGAAGCGGGGGGGAACAAGAAAAAAGCGGCCAAACAATTAGGGGTCAACCGCACCACGCTATATAATAAACTGCGCAAATATCACATCCTTTCTTCCTCCCTGTAAGTGTGCTAAAATAATCCCTACGCTCTACGGCGTAGGGCTAAGAGCTAA
The DNA here is from genome assembly GCA_043809065.1 of Candidatus Omnitrophota bacterium. Lineage (GTDB taxonomy): Bacteria > Omnitrophota > Gorgyraeia > JAFGHF01 > JAZDEE01 > JAZDEE01. The sequence goes on from JAZDEE010000088.1 coordinate 3,746, forward strand.
GGGCGAAGAGCTAAGAGTTAGCTCTATGCTCTACGCCCTTTGCCCTATGCCCTTTGCTCTATGCCCTTTGCTCTATGCCCTTTGCTCTACGCCCTATGCCCTACGCCCTATGCTGTTTAAAGGAGTTACTTTGGCTTTGAGACTTTTTGAAGAAAAGGTATTTAAGGCGGTTTCCACTATTCCTTTTGGCCAGGTGCGCAGTTACCAATGGGTGGCGCGGAAAGCCGGATATCCCTTTGCGCAGCGGGCGGCAGCTTCGGTGTTGAAACGAAACCGGAAGCTTTTTATCGTTCCCTGCCACCGGGTGGTCCGCTTGGACGGCTCCGTCGGCGGATATGTATTAGGTCCAGACATCAAGAAAATGCTGCTGAAACTGGAGAAAGAATTGACGGGGAAAGAATAGGTTGGTATAATTAATAAAATAACC
>JAZDEE010000089.1:0-6383 GCA_043809065.1 Candidatus Omnitrophota bacterium
GCCTTAGAAGAATACCTGAAAATATCCTATCTTTATCCGCACATACCGGGATGCTTAATTAAAGCACAGCTCAAAAGCGCGCAGCTCTTTGAAGAAAAACAACAATGGCAGGAAGCGAAAACAATGTATGAAAAATTGCTGCAGTCTAATACCGCCTCTGCCGTTATTGCCCGCGAAAAAATACAACAATTAGAAAAACTGCTGATAAAAAAAGATTGATTTGTTTCTCTATTCTACGCTATTATAGTAGGCAGAGGAAACTTGTCTTGAGTGTGCCGAAAAATGTCTTTGCCGTTTAAAAAATTATTTAACAAAGAATCCATTGCCATTCCGGGGTTGCCGGATAAAATCAAAAGAAATCCAAAATGCTGACTAATCAAGAAATTATATTCGAAGGATTAAAAAATCTGGGGATTCTGGAAGAACGAAAAATAGAAGAAGCGCTTAGTTTGCAAAGAACCCACCGCCGGCGCCTAAGTCAGGCCTTAGTAGAATTGGGCTATATCGCTAACGAAGATATCATGCGTTCTCTTGCCCCTCAGTTTGGAATCTGGCCGATTAAGATTGATATGGAAAAAATTCCTCCCCACGCAAACGAACTGGTAAATTATGATTTTGCCAAGCTTCACCGGGTTGTGCCTCTTAAACTGGAACAGGATACTTTAACTTTAGCCACGGATAATCTATTCAATTTCTTAGCCGTAGGCAATCTGAAAAAGTTTCTGCAGGCAAATGCTATAGAAATGCTGTTTATTCATCCCGCAGATGTAGAAACCTGCCTGCTCAATATTTATGGCCAAAAAAAGCAGACAGAACAAACCCCGTTAGAAATTCAGCAGCAACGGCTGGCCTTTATGCAGCACGCTCATAATTTGACCGGAAAAGAAGACGCTCCTATTATTAAACTGGTAAGTTTACTTTTACAGGAGGCTTATCAAAGCAGGGCAAGCGATATCCATCTTGAGCCGTTAGGTGAAAGTTTCCGGATTCGCTACCGTATAGATGGAGTGCTGCAGGAAATCCCCGGGCCTCCCATCCGGCTGACCAACGCCTTAGTCAGCCGGATAAAGCTTATGGCCGGGATGGATATTGCCGAGAAGCGGCTTCCCCAGGATGGGCGGATTAAATTCACAGCAGGCGACAAAGACTTGGATTTAAGGGCCTCTACGCTTCCGGCTATTTACGGAGAGAGCGTTGTTTTACGAATCCTGGATCGTTCCAGTCTAGTGTTAGACCTGGAAAAGACCGGCTTATCTCCGTTAGACAAAAAGAATTTTGAAAACCTGCTTAAACTGCCTAATGGGATAATTCTGGTAACCGGCCCGACCGGCTGCGGTAAAACTACCACTCTCTACACATCTTTATCACAAATAAATAAACCCAATAAAAAGATCCTCACGCTGGAAGACCCTATTGAGTATCAATTGGCCGGCATCAATCAGGTGCAGGTAAAACCTGAAATAGGGTTAACCTTTGCCAGCGGTTTGCGCTCTATGCTCAGACAGGCTCCGGATGTAATTATGGTAGGTGAAATCAGAGATTATGAAACCGCGGCTATTTCTATTCAGGCTTCTTTAACCGGACATTTAATCCTCAGCACGTTACATACAAACGATGCTCCTGGAGCGTTAACCAGATTAGTTGATATGGGGGTCAAGCCTTATCTTGTAGCTTCTACTTTACAAGGCGTATTGGCCCAGCGGCTGATTCGCACTTTATGTCCCAAATGTAAAGAAACCTATCTTCCCAATGAAGAGGAAGTCCAGGCATTCGGCAAAACAACCGGTTCAGTGCAGGAAGTTAAATTTTACCGGCCCGCGGGCTGTCAATTATGCAACGGGAAAGGATATAAGGGAAGAATTGGTATTTTTGAACTGTTGATTTTAGATGACGATATCCGAACCTTGATTGCCGAACATCCGGTTGCTTTTGAACTCAGACAAACAGCCCGAAAAAAAGGAATGCGCAGTTTAAGAGAAGACGGCTGGATAAAGGCCGCGCAGGGACTCACCAGTTTATCGGAAGTATTACGAGTCACCCAGCAATAACCTGGGGAATAATAAAAATGGCTGAGACAGAAAAATATAAAGCGTTAAAAGACATCCTCATCAACAAAAAGACTCTTTCTCCACAACAGTGGGACGCTCTTATTATAGAGCACAAAGAGTCCGGAAAATCCATCAGCAAACTTCTGGTCGAATCCGGAAGTATTCCCGAAGAAGCGCTTTTGAAAATTATAGCTTCACTGTTGCGTACCGAAGTAATAGAGCTGGAAAAAGTAACAATAGAACAAACAGCAATAAACAAGATGCCGGCCACTTTAGCCCAGGTTTACAATATTTTGCCTGTGCGTATTAATGAAAACATCCTGAGCGTAGCTGTAGGCGGGTTTTTTAGCCTGGATTTTTTTGATAATCTGCGGTTTACTCTGGAATGCAATATTCAGCCCATTGTGGCCAGAGAAAGCGACATTCAGGCTAAGATAAAACAATATTATAAACTGGAAAAAGAACCCATTGATGAATTATACGGAAAATTTTCCGACAGTAAAAAAGAAAATTTGCCTGGAGTTACAGGAAGACAGATAGAATTGAAACCCGAACAGCTTCAAAAATTGGCCGCCCAGGCTCCGATAGTAAAGCTTCTGAATTTGATCATCCTGGAAGCAGTGAAAGATAAGGCCAGTGATATACATTTCGAACCTTTTGGCGATAACTTTAAAATCCGCTACCGCATTGATGGACAATGCGTGGAAGCTGCTTCGCCGCCTAAGGACCTCAATTTAGCTCTGGCCTCCAGGATAAAGGTAATGGCTAATCTGGATGTGGCCGAAACAAGGCTTCCCCAAGACGGCAGAATCCTGGCGGATATAGCCGGCAAAAAGGTAGACTTGCGTGTTTCTACTTTGCCGACACTATTTGGGGAAAGCATTGTCCTGCGGGTATTAGATAAAAGTGTGGTCAGCCTTTCCCTGGACCAGATAGGACTCGAACAAACTGAAAAAGAGAAACTTAAAAGTCTCATCATTAAACCAAACGGTATAATTTTAGTTACCGGGCCTACAGGTTCAGGAAAAACCACCACTTTATATTCGTGTTTGCAGAATATTAACAACATTGAGGTCAAAATAATTACAGCGGAAGATCCTGTGGAATATGATATCAAAGGCATTATTCAAGTAAACATAAAACCGAAGATTGATTTAACCTTTGCCCGGTGTCTGCGCCATATACTCCGTCAGGACCCCGACATAATTATGATAGGGGAAATCCGGGATAAAGAAACAGCAGAGATTGCCATTCAGTCAGCGCTTACGGGGCATTTGGTTTTCAGCACACTGCATACAAACGACGCTGCCGGAGCAATTACACGTCTTTTGGATATGGACATTGCTCCTTTCCTGATCGCTTCCACGATCTCGGCGTCTTTAGCGCAAAGATTGATCCGGACAATTTGTCCAGACTGTAAAGAGGCCTATTCGCCTCAAGAAAAAGAGGCCGGCCGGTTAGGATTAAATTTCGATGAAATCAAAGGAAGAAACTTCTACCGGGGAAAAGGATGCAGTGGTTGTAAAAACACAGGGTATAAAGGCCGCACTGGTCTTTTCGAGTGTTTTGTTATTGATGATACTATGCGCTCTTTAATCTTAGAAAAAAAGCCGGCCCAGGTTTTAAAAGAAACCGCGGTTCAGGCAGGGATGCGGTTATTAAGGGAAGACGGGCTAAACAAGATATATCAAGGGATTACTACGGTAGAAGAGGTAGTCAATCAGACACAATCGTTTGTATAGAAAATCCGAATTTCGATATTCAAATTTCGGATTTAACATTTATTATACGAGGAGATTCTGAAGATGAAAAAGAATGCCTTTACCCCGTTAGAGAAAGCCAGCAATATCCATTTTGTTAGGAATGCCATCCCACGGCAATGCAGGATTTCTAACAGGATTAGGAAACAATATTCTCTAACGGGGTTTACGCTGATGGAGCTTTTAGTAGTAATGGCCATTGTCGTTATCCTGGCCGGGATGGCGGTGGGCGGCGCGCAGATGGCCAGAAAACGCGGCGCGATGACCAAAGCCAAGGCGGCCATTGCCGCCTTAGAAGCGGCCATTGATATGTATGAATTAGATTTAGGCGTCTATCCGGCCAGTGGAAATACTACTATGGTGCAGGAACTTTCCAGCGATTCTAATCCTAATCCGGACTGGAATGGCCCTTACATCCGTTTTAAAGAAGATGAGTTGGCCAATGGAGAATACCTCGACCCCTGGGGGAATCCCTACATTTATACCACGCCGGGCGCGCATAATACCTCTTCCTTTGACATCTACTCTTGCGGACCCAACGGAGAAGAAGGCGGCGGCGATGACATTTATAACTGGTAAAACTTACAGATGATGATAAATTATCGGGGCAGGCAGGCCTGCCCCCTACAGCATATACATAAAAAAGAAAATCTTATGAAATTAAATTCCCAGGCGCAAACCGATAACCGCAAACCGATAACCGCAACCGGCAGAGCCTTCACCCTGATCGAAATGCTGGTAGTATTGGCTCTAATAATGATGGTTTTAGGTATCAGTATTCCTTTTTTTGCCAATTTTGCCAAAGGAGAAAAAATAAAGACAGCAGCAAAAGACATCGCTACAGTTTTAAACTCAGCCCGTAATTTTTCCATTACAGAAAGAAAAAACTACGCTGTCGTCTTTGACTATTCCGCGTCGCCTGCTGCTTACTATATTGTTGATGAAGCTAATCAAATTTACGGGAAAAAATATGTTTTGCCCTCCCCCATCAAATTCTACCATCCCCAAGAACCTGCTCACCCCACTACCTTCCCATCCGACCGAGCTGTCTTTTCTTCTACCGGCGGCTTAAAAACCGCCACCGGTTCAGTCTGGCTTGCTGACCAGAAAGGACAGACAAGACGCGTTACGGTATCCCAAACTACCGGAAGAGTTAGCATTGACACAGAGCCGTAAAATGTTATGAGGTTTTAACGGGAAGAAGTTTGTCCATTCTCCGTAGTAGGAACTACTACGAAGGATAAATCCCCCGTAGGCGGACAGGTCCACAAACTACTTCTGAAAATCCATTCTTCGTAGTAGTTATACTACTCCGAAGGATGAATCATTGGAGGATGAAAAATGTTTCAGAAAGCTATGGGTATTTTTGTCTTTTTGGCCTTGGCGACGTTAAATCTATTTTGGGAAGTCAACGTCTGCCGCGCTGAAATAACCTGGGAACAGATAAATACAGGGAATAATGAAATAAATATGCGTTCGCTATCTGTGTTTACAAAAAATCCGGATTATGTTTGCGCGGCCAGTCCAAAACAACTTTATTTTTCCTCTACTTCCGGCCAACAGTGGGAAAGTATCTTTTCCCTGCAGGGCCGGGATGAGGAAATAAATTTCGTTGTCTTCGATGCGGCCAACCCCAAGATCATCTATATGGCCACTACCGCGGGGCTTTTGATCAGCTCCGAGCAGGGAAAACAATGGACCAAGGCATTGCAAAAAGTAAATGACGCGGACAACGACGTCCAATGGATTGTTCAAGATGAACACAACGAAAAGAAAATTTATGCCGGCACTCAGGAAAACCTCTACCAGTCGGAGGATTCCGGAGCTAAGTGGAAAAAGGTGAATAGCGGTCTGCCTCAGTCAAAAGTGAGAACTGCGGCCTTTCATCCGGCTAATTCTCAAGTCGTATATTTAGCCAATGATATGGGATTGTTTAAATCTATTGACAACAGCAGCTCCTGGAAAAGGATATATGTGACCAGTTATAAGCTGGAGGGAGAAGGGGAAGAGGGGGAGACATTATCAGAAGAAGGCCAGGATTTGATTAACAGTATTGCCGTCAATAAAAGTAATCCCAAAGAAATATTTATTGCCACGGCCAATGGAGTTTATCGGTCGGAGGACGCAGGCGAAGTATGGGAAAGGCTGTCCACCCAGGGATTGACCTGCGGCTATATTAATTGTATTGTTATTTCCCGGCAGGGCATATTGTATGCGGCAACCCAAAAAGGCGTATTCAGATTCACCTCGTCTCTAAATAGCTGGGACCGTTTGTATCAGGGAATGACCGCGCTGAATGTGCACAGTCTGGCCTTAAGCAACCAGAGTAATTACCTTTTTGCGGCTACGGACAAAGGTATCTATCGAACGCTTATAATTAATGAAGCCTTGAGCTTGCCAAAGAACGCAGCCCAATCAGATGCGGGATGTTGTAATTTGCTGCTTAAAACAGAAGGCGAGATAAACAAAACAGAAGAAAGGGATGTGGAAGAAATCCTGAAACAGATTGCCTTAAATGAACCTACAATCCAACAGATACAGGAAGCGGCGTTAAAATATGGAGAAGTAATCCATC
>JAZDEE010000090.1:0-8805 GCA_043809065.1 Candidatus Omnitrophota bacterium
GGAACACAATATTAAAGGAATACCTAATTTAAGTAATATCCCGGCCAGGGAAATCCTGGGCCGGTCTTTCTCTTCTTCCCCCATTATGCTGAGGTTAATTTTTTTCGTTTTCGGAAGCCGTAATACCTGATCTGGAAGCAGCACATTCTTCATCACCGGCGCTCCCGGTAATTCCTGGGCTGTCTGCCGGTTTTCCTTTTTTAATTTTATATCTTGATTCTCTTCGTTTTGATGAAGCATCAGTAATTCAATATTATCCTGGCCGCTGGATGCCTTACGGTTAGCGGTTTGCGGTTCGTGGTTCGCGGTTGGCGGTTGGCGGTTGGCGGTTCGCGGTTCACGGTTCGCGCTGCTCCTATAACTTAAATCCGGGTTGCTCCAGGTCTCACCGCCAAATGCGGGAGCTGAATTAGCCTCTTTATACACCCGCTTATCTACACCGCTTTGCTGCTGCTCATGCGTGGATACATTAAACTCTGGACCGCTGCTCTGCCGCCAGCTGCTCCCTTGGCCGCGGTTGGCGGTTGGCGGTTCGCGGTTTGCGGTTGTAGTTGGATAACTTAAATCCGGTTTGCTCCAGGCCTCACCGCCAAACGCGGGGGCTGAACTTGCCTCTTTATACACCCGTTTATCTACTCCGCTCTGCTGCTGTTCATGCGTAGATACACTAAACTCCGGACCACTGCTCTGCCGCCAGCTTAGCTCTTGGTCGCGGTTAGTGGTTCGCGGTTCGCGGTTCGCGCTGCTACTATAACTTAAATCCGGTTTACTCCAAGCCTCTCCGCCAAACGCGGGAGCTGAACTCGCTTCTTTATACACCCGCTTATCTACTCCGCTTTGCTGCTGATTGTATGCCGGCTCGGCAAATCCCGAACCTTGACTCTGCCGCCAGCTTAGCTCTTGGTCGCGGTTCGCGGTTCGCGGTTCGCGGTTCGCGCTGCTGCTATAACTTAAATCCGGCTTGCTCCAGGCCTCACCGCCAAACGCAGGAGCTGAATTAGCTTCTTTATATACCCGCTTATCTACGCCCATCTGCTGCTGTTCATGCGTGGATACACGAAATTCCGGACCGCTGCTGCTTCCCTGTCCCGCAATCTCTGTCTGCACGGGTTTGCTCCACGCCTCGCCGCCAAACGCGGGCGCAGAACTCGCTTCTTTATACACCCGCTTATCTACCCCTGCCTGCTGCTGCTCGGACATCGGCTCAGCAAAACCTGAACCCTGACTCTGCCGCCAGCTGCTTCCCTGAACCGGGATATTCGTCTGCGTCGGTTTACTCCAGGCCTCACCGCCAAACGCGGGCGCAGAACTTGCTTCTTTATATACCCGCTTATCTACCCCGCTCTGCCGCTGCTCGGACATCGGCTCGGCAAATCCCGAACCTTGACTCTGCCGCCAGCTGCTCCCTTGGTCGCGGTTAGCGGTTGGCGGTTCGCGGTTCGCGCTGCTGCTATAACTTAAATCCGGTTTGCTCCAGGCTTCTCCTCCAAAAGAAAGACTTTTATTCGTTAAAGAACCATTATCATTCATATCAATTACCCCGCTGCGTAATTCCAATCGCGGCATATCCGATTTCACCCCGGAGTCAAAAGAAGGAAAATTATTTTGCTCGGTAAAATTCCCCTGACTAAAGCCCAGTCCGTTATAATCATCATAACTTCCGGCACAAACAACCGCCGGAAACAAAAATACCCCCAGGCACGCCGCGGTGATGATTTTCCCCCCCCGGGTGTTCGCGAATAACTTCTTCACCTGAAAATCCTCTTTTTTTTCCCCTTTTTTCCGCCGGAGGCGGATCCGCTTTTGGCGGACAAAGGGGAAAGCAAAACGCCTGCACCCTATAGGGGACTGGCGCATTTCGCAACAGTCCCTGCAGGATTACTGAAAGAACTGAATACCGGATTGGAAGAACTGTAAAACTACCGGTCCGCCAACCAGGATCAATACAACAGGCAAAATACAAAACAACAAAGGAAACAACATTTTAATCGGGGCTTTCAGCGCTTGTTGTTCTCCCCGCTGAAACTGCCGGGTTCTAATCTCATCACTCAAGGCCCGTAAAGCCTTACCCATCGGAGTTCCCATTCTTTCCGCCTGAATAAGCGTGCGGGCAAAAGAATCTACTTCGGTAATATGCAATCTTCTGGCCATATTTTTCAAAGCCGCCCGCCGCACCAGACCCATCTGCACTTCCTGGCACATCTGAGAAAGTTCATCGGTCATTGAGCCTGACCGTGTCCGTTTTAATACCCGGCGCACAGCAATCATAAAGTCCAACCCCGCGTCTACGGCCAGAATCAATAAATCAATAACATTAGGCAATGCCCGCAAAATCTCTTTTTTCCGTTTATTCACCCTTGCCCGCAGCCAAATACTGGAAATAAAAAAACCGGCCGCGGCAGCAATAATCATAAGCACCGGATAGGCCGCTGCCCTATGCCAGCCTATTGCCGCGCCCAAAAATAAAGGCAAAAATAAAATCAACAGTTCCTTAAACGCTAAATACTCATCCACTGTCAACGGATTACCCGCCGTTAATAATTGCTGTTCTATATCGGTCCTCATCCTGCCCAGCTTTATGCGTCTATTAACCGGCCCCAACGTTCTTAAAAGAGGCTTAAGCGCGAATGTTTTCTTGGTCTCCTTGATATATCCGGAGCTTTGTTCCTGAAAACGTTCTTTGATGAACCGTTCCTTCTCTTTATAAAAGAAATATTGATTGGCCAAAATAAATATAGAAGTAAAAATCAAGATAAGAATGATCAAAGGTAAGAAGCTCATTTTATTTACTCCTTATGTAAACAACTCTCTAAGTCTGGTTACTGGTTACTGGTTTCTGGTTTCTCTCTCCTACACATCCACACGGCTCAGTTGCCAAAGGAGAAACGCCCCAATAATCTCCAAAACACCGGCGGCAAGCAAAAGCGGTTTGCCTAACGGATGCACCGTCATTATCGTAAAAAACTGGGGATTCAGATAATACACCACAATTCCAAAGATGACCGGCATAACGCTCATAATAATCCCCTGCAGTTTACCCTGCAAAGTCAAGGTTTTGATCTTGCCGACAATTTTGTCTTTTTCTCTGATCGTGATCATCAGTTTTTCCAAAGGCTCGGTAAGATTTCCTCCCGTCTCACGGGAAATCTCTACGGCGGTAACCACTAAATTCAACTCCTCGCTTTTCACCCGCTCATTCATTCTGTTCAAAGATTCGTCTAAAGAAACACCCATTTTATTCTCGCGCAGTACCAGGGCAAATTCCTGGCTGATCGGGGGAGTAGTTTCTTCCACTAATACTTCCAAGGCCTGTAAAAAACTCAAACCGCCTTTCAACGAACTGGAAATAACCAGCAAGGCATCCACCAATTGCCGGGAAAACTTTCGGTTGCGCTGTTGTTCTATTATCCTTATTACCAATGTAGGCAAGGCCAGCCCTAATACCGCGGCCACGGCCGCAACCATTAAACGCTGCGTAAAAACAAAGGCGCTCACAGCCATTATCAAAGGAGAAATGATGTAAACAATCAGCATCTTTTGCTTAGACACCACTAAAAACATATCTTCCAGCTTGAGGGTATCGCTGGCTGCTCTTTTGTTCTGATATGCCTCTACCAGCCGCGAACCCGTGGGATAGAGCCCCCAGACCAAAAGTCCTACCGAAGCAAATATCAAACCCAAAATCAACACTAATTCCATTTGTTCCTCCCCCCTCGTCTAATATGTTAAGATTAAACTCGAAGCACGAAATCCGAAATTCGAAACAATGTTCAAATTCTCAAAATACAAATGACCAAAACAAATGCCTAAAAAATATGATGTGTAAAGGCCCTTAGTTTTGAAAATTCGAGCATTGGAGAATTCGGATTTGTTTCGGATTTCGATATTCGGATTTCGAATTTTCATGTCCTTACTCTACCTAAGCTGTAGGATGCCTGCACCCTACTGGATTTTGGTCACCCCAGGTTCATACTGCCGCCCGAAGCCAAACACATCGGCGGACTGACGCCAGCGGCCGCAGACAGCCCGTTTGACATAAACCTGCATACAAAGCAAGGCGGCAATGATCACCGCGATAAAGAAACTGTATTCTAAAAGTAAACTGCCTTTTTTGCGGCCGAATTTTATTTTCTTCATCTTCCCAACTCACTTGTCCACGCCGACAATCCTGGGCAAATTTCGATAATCGTAACGCGCGGTAGCCTTGCTTTTAATTCCTGCGGCTAACGCCTGCTGCGGATTACCGGGACTAATGGCTGTCTGCGCGTTTTGGGTATAGCGGAAATTCCATAACGGAACGCCCCTGCGGGCAAAAGAAGTGGCCGTACTTTGGTCATACCGGGTCACTTCCACCCATACTGTCCCGCTTCCATTGACTAAGCGCAAGCGCTCTTTGTGGCCATACCATTTTCTTCTTTTTTGATGCTTTATTCCCGGGATAGCAAAATCGGAAACCTCCACACGAATATGATGCCATCCTAACGAATCCTGCCAGGAATACACCGCCTGATGTCTCTGGGCAAAATTTTCATCTCTGCCCTGCAGCCAAAACGCATACATATTCTCAAGCTCCGTATTAAAATTAGCCATCCTCTGCTGGCAGTCTGTCATATTGATCACCGCTTGCCGAATCCGGTCTTTTAACTCATATAAATAGCCAATGTCCGAAGCTAACTGCATCATTGCCTGGACATCTCCCGCTTGTTCGGCAGCCACCATCTGCGCCTGTTTTTCGGCAATCATTACGTCTAACTGCGCGTCTACCAACTGCAGTTGGCTCTGCCAACTGGTCATTTTGTTGATTTGTTCCTGCCACACCTGATACCAAGTCAGGTCACTCTCCGCGTCCAATGTTCCGAAATCCATATCTTCTTCCCCGGCAGTTCCCGTAGGATAAAAGTAGTTAATCCAGATATCCATAGTGTTGACCAGAGTCTGCACATCCTGGTAACAAAACCCTTCTTTCACTCCGGGAACCTGTTCTGTATTATCTAAAGCAAATAGAAAGAAACTAAAGATGTTTTGACTCAACATATCCACTTCATCATAATTGACATCTTCTATATCAGCATCGCGTCTCCAAAAAGTAATAGGAAACGGCTGGTTTTCCTGTTGGAATACCTCTTCGAGTTCCTCAAGTAAAATAATAAAAGCCCCGTCTACCCCTGCTGCAGGCCCTTCCTCGACTAACGGCCGCGTTCCATCTTCGGAAAAATCCCGGCGGAACTCATTGTTTCTCACGGCAAACTCTTCCACATCAATCATAAATTGTCTCACTACTTCCTCTTTACGTGTCTCGACAAACTGCCCGCCTCCCCCAGTCAATCCCTGTAACCGGCCATAATACCATTCCGAAAAACGGGAAATCTTATCCGCGCTATCTCCGTCCTGGTCGATGTCGTGCGTATCTATCACCGCGTTCGGGTCATCCACACAAAGCATCAAAGCGTAAAATATGGACTGCTCCATAAAACTGTCCTTGGGGGTCATTTTGGCAAACTCTTTGTTATAAGAATCACTAATCTTACCCGGCAATACTGCCTGCTGATAATAGTAACTCCCCGCGCCGGCCAGCGCTCCTAAAATCCCCGCCCACAAGAGTAAGCTTGAGCCGCCGGAAAATACCGCGGCGACAATGGCTACTATTGTCCCTAATATCGCGAAAAATCCTCCCATTGACTTCTTCCATCCCGTGTGCTCACCCCCGTCAAGATACTGTTGGCTTAAATAATTGCCTAAACTACCTAAAAAAGAAGAAAGCATCATCGCCGCGCCATCAGCGGCATTGGCTGTCATCGTCTTTTTTTGAGCTACCTTGCTGATGTTGAGTGTAATCGCCACAAACAAAAATATAATGGCAATAGCTAAAGTAAATACCGTGGCTACCTGCCCGCTTGTGCCGCCTTTACGCGACTTTTGCCACCAGCCGCAAACACCGCTATACCGCATATCTACCGCCTCCCTGGGTTATTTTCCGCGTTCCCTAATCCCTCTTGAAGAGGGGTTAGGGGGTATTGCCCGGGTTCTCCTGAGGAAAAACATACAGACGCGAGGGATGATAAAAATCTGTGGTGCCGACATCGGTTAATTGCGTCCGGCTGTTCTGATATGCCCTCTGCCGTTCAATAATGTTCCGATTCATCCATAAAAATATCTGCGTAGCCCCCAGTAAAAAGATAAACACGGCAATCATAGCCACCGTTGTCTCGATCGCCACCTGCCCACGTCTGTACCCCCGTAATGTTCTTATTCGGGCGGACGCAAGGTCCGCCCCTACACCTGATTTCTCCAACTGGTGACATGGTTTATTTATGCGGGGTCTGCCAGGTTGTGGTCTTCTGAACAGGGAACACATCATTCACCTCATAATTTCCATCCGGCGTATACGCGCCAGGACTGGTTTTAATTACCCGGTCAACACTTTCTGTGGAATTAATCTGTTCTGTAGTAGTAATCGCCGTCTGGTCCTCCTGGTGTATAAAAGTAGAGGGATTATCCAGCGTCATTCTCTTACTGAAATCATCCTGTAAGCCGTTATTTACTCCTTCCGAGTTGATATCACCCCGCTGGTAATCAATTACTCTAAAAGCCAACTCCCAATCGGTAAATTTAAAAGTAAGCACCCGTTCCAGCTTAGTCCACTGCGCGGGAGTCGGCTGCCCTCGATACGGAACGTACCAAAACCCGCTCTGCACCCAGGCCCTGCGAACGGTAATGAAGTCGTCCGTAGCCCGTTTGGCTTCATCCGGGGTCAAATCTATTTGCGCTGCTATGATATGGGGATTCCCGTCAATCGGTTTCCATACGTCATTCTCATCACTCATAAAAAAATAATTCTCTTCCAACTGGCCGCTGATCACGAACGTTTGCGGGTTAACTACTGTAATGGGATTACCCATCCGGTCCACTCCGGACAAAATGTTTCCAGTGTGCACGTCCATGATAAATTCCTCAAAATTGTCATTATCTACGTCGGCCATCATACCCTTTTCCGGATTGTCTACCCGCTCCCACTGCCAGCAGCTACCCGTACCGTCCCAGGGGTCTTTGTTTTTCTTGGTTTTCACAGTATTGTTATTGACACCCTGGTACGTTACTATTGCCGCCGCGGAAAACGAATATCTTTTACCGTTGATTTCATACTCTACGCGAGGCAGATCGTCGTTTGAATCTATTTCATGAAACATATGCTGCGAACAAACCGCGCTGGCCGCGGCGCCGGCCGGCAGACGTTCATCAACACTCAAAACCCCTGCTGTTGACGGCTGTATTTTGTCGTTAATTACTACGTACTGGACATTGCGCCAGTGATTGCTGGGTAACGGAGGGTTAGTGTTCTCATACGCCCAGCCCGGATTATAGGCATTCTGTCCGCGCTTTCTTTCCCGTGTATCCCCTGAGCGGGCGCGCACAAAGGCCTTGCGAAAGGCCCCCATCGTAGCTTCCTGACTGTAGTTTTCAGTCATCCCATAACGCATCAATAATCCCAGGCAGAAAATTAACACCGTGCCTAACGCCGCCAGCTCTACCAAGGCCTGGCCGTTCTTACCTCCCGGGAAATCCTTTACAATTTTATACATATTTTACTCACCTGCCCGTAAAATCAGGACCGATAATTTCATCTTGCTTCTCTATTTTCTATTTCTCTTCCCAAAGAGTAGCGCCAAATTCAGCCATTGTCTCTGACCCCTGGGATTTAGTCTGCTCCTGGAATTGCTGGGTCCAAACTGAACCATCAAAGGCATCCCCCTTTTCTATTTTGTGCATCTCTACTGCGCTCACATCAACCCGGGTGGTTGTTTTAGTCATCGTTCCGCTCATCTTGCCGGGTTCGTATTGTTCCCCCATCTGGTCACTGGCCACGCGCAGTCTGCCCTGTAATGCCCGCTTGACATAAAACTGCATTCCCAACAACGCCCCCACGATACAGCTAATCACCAGCGTGTACTCAATAAAGTTTTGCCCCTGGCGAGTCATTTTTAGCCATTTCATTTTGCACACCTATTGTTTTTATTTCTCCAGCCTTTTATTCTCCGCGCAATTTTACTGCCCATTCGATTCTTCTTTCAATTGATGGCTTTCTACTATATATTTGCTGTCTCCATAACCCTGCAATTCCTTGTTGAGAGTAGTAGTCTGCATCCCATCTCCCTGATAGGTGATTTTTTGCTCGATAGGAATACCCTCGGGAGTTAATTGAGTAGTCGAAGAATGATCCAGAAAACCTTTACGGATCTCCAGTTCTACATAATCTTCCTGCATACCTATTTCATCAGTGGCCATTTTAATGCCGGCCTGAACACCCCGGCGAAGGTAGACCTGCATCATAGTTAAAGCCACCGCTACCAGACCTATAATAATTACATATTCAAAAGTAACCTGTCCTTTTCCGGCTAATCTTAACATACAATTACTGTCCTCCCTGCGTTGCGCCATAAGTGTAAGGATACCCGAGAGGAGTTTGCATCTGCAGCCCTCTGCGCTCTATAGTCTCGTCAGTAACCTCCACATTCTTACCGCCCGGAGAATAAACGCTGTTTCCCCGGGAGTCAGTGGTGGTAATTACATCCGTAGTCGAATAATACGGCTCATATTGCAGTACTAACGACGCGTCGTGTTTGGCCTGGCGGATATCGGAAACCGCCTTATCGGCAGCATCCTTATAGCGTCCCTGCAATTCCCGGCGTACATAAACCTGCATTACGGTAAAGGCGCCCATGGCTAAAACCAAAATCAAGACATATTCCCCAAGCACCTGCCCTTTTCTTATTCTATTCTTATCGCCTTTTTCTTTTCTACCCGGCA
>JAZDEE010000091.1:0-3847 GCA_043809065.1 Candidatus Omnitrophota bacterium
GCGGCCGGGCCGCCTAATTTTATCCCCAGCGCCCCGGCCATCGCCGCTTCGGAAACGCCGCTGTTAGGAGAAGGATGTTTTCGGCCGTCCCGGCGCATAAAGAAAAAAGCGCCCGCGCAATTTTTCCCCGCGATTAAAGAAGCTCCCGTAATCAGCAATCCGCTGATGCGCGCCGGTATAAAATTAGCGATGTCATCACATCTGGCGGAAAACCAGCCGAAATGCAGGTACTTTTCATCCTTATATCCCAGCATAGAATCCAGGGTATTCACTGTTTTATAGGCAACGGCTGCTATCGGCCCGCCTAAGACCAGATAAAATAACGGGGCAACAATGCCGTCGTTAGTGCTTTCGGCAACACTTTCCACCGTCGCCTTGATTATCTGCTCCTCCGATAATCCATGGGTGTCTCTTCCCACAATGCGGGAGAGATGCTGCCGTGCCGCGCTAAGAGAGCCGGCCTGTAAATCTCTTTGGATGGCTTTTGCTTTCACCATTAAATCTTTCATCGAAAGAGTAGTATAGCCTCAATAGATGCAGACTAAATTTCCCAGCAAAGGATTAACCCCCTTGGCTGCCTTGATGAGCAAATAGGATAGGACAACACTTATTCCTACCGCAGCCAAAGCAGCAAGGGCGCCATTGATCCGTTCTACCCACTTACTATGCGCCCGCTTGTTTAAGCGGTTATCCAAAAAAACGATTACTTTCCCCATCATCCGGACCGGATGGGGAAAACCTTCCGGGTCGCCGGCCCACAAGTCTAAACAATAAGCGGAGACAATATTTACTATTTCCATACGTTTAATTTGTATTCGTATTTGACCGCGGCGAAGGCATCTGGACGAAAAAGCAATGCCAAAGGCTTTCGGCCCGTTCGGGGAACGGGCCCTACATTTTTAAAACCACGCTTAATAAAAGAACCGCGGTTTCTCCTATTTCATTAACCGCGCCAATAGTATCGCCGGTCATTCCGTCTATCCTTCGTTTTATCCAAGCTACGCATAAAAAAACTACAACAGCTGCCAGGCCAAATATAATTATTCCGCTGAGCTGCCCCATTAATAAAAACAACAGTAAAGCAATTGCAGTGGCCGCAATAAACTCTTTTTTCCCGGCACATTCAATAAAAACTCCGGCCTTGCCCTCCTGGCGGGCATAAGAGGAAACAAAACAGGCCAGGACTTGCGTCCAGCGGCCAAATACGGCCATCATGATCAACGACCTTCCTAAAAAATGTCCGGGGATACTGACTATCAAACTAAATTTTAGAAGTAACAAGATTACTATTCCGGCCGCGCCCATTACGCCTATCCGGCTGTCCCGCATTATTTCCAGGATTTTCTCTTTAGATTTTCCGCCATAAAAGCCGTCGCAGGTATCGGCAAATCCGTCTAAATGTATCCCGCCGGTTAAAACAATAGAAGCGGATAAAATTAAAACTCCTCCGGGCAAAACCGGCAGGAAACCAAAAAGACAGGCCATTGCCGCCAAGATAATACCTATCAATGCCCCGACAAGCGGGAAATAAGGCAGAGATTTGCCTAAGTCTTTGCCCTCTGTTTCTGTGCGAATATGAACAGGTAAAACAGTCAAAAACTGTACCGCCGTCAGCAATCTTCTCAGCATTACCCAATCTCTACTTTTTCCGTTTTTTCCGACACTCCGGCGCTCTGAAATGTAGCCATTTCTGTCAGAATTCGCACTGCTGCCTCCACTAAATGCATAGCCAAGGCTGCCCCGGTCCCCTCCCCTAATCTCAAATCCAGCTCCAGAAGCGGCGTCAAACCCAGATAATCCAAAATAATCTTGTGCCCCTTTTCCACGGAACAATGCCCGGCAATAAGATAATCCTTAACCTTGGGATCTAACTGACAGGCAAGCAGCATGCCGGCAGCCGAAATAAAACCATCAATTACTACCGGGATGCGCCGGGACGCCGCCGCCAGAATGATCCCTGTAAGCCCGCCTATTTCAAAACCGCCTACCTTAGCCAACACATCTATTGGGTCACGCGGGTTGGGCCGATTTAAAGCAATCGCCTGTTTAATAACGGAAATCTTGCGCAAAAAGGCCTTGTCATCAATACCTGTGCCCCGGCCGGTCAGGTATTCCACCGGCCGGCCGGTAATAACCGCGGCAATGGCCGAAGAAGCTGTAGTATTGGCAATTCCCATATCCCCGGTGCCGACTATATCTATGCCTTTGGCCAGTTCATCTTCCAAGACCTGAATCCCGTTCTCAATAGATTTGATCGCTTCCTCCCGGCTCATTGCCGCACCCAACAGCATATTCTTGGTGCCATAAGCCACCTTCATCTCTTTAAAACCAGTTAAATCCGTATTGTTAACTTCTATTTTACTGGCCACGCCCATATCCACCACCACCACTCTCGCCCCGGCCTGCCGCGCCAACACATTGATGGCCGCGCCCCCGGCAATAAAATTATAGACCATCTGCGGGGTTACTTCCTGAGGAAAAGCGCTCACTCCTTCCTGAGCAACACCGTGGTCGCCGGCCAAAGTAAAGATGACTTTTTTCTGTAATGGCGGATGCGGATTACCGGTAATTCCTACTATCTTTTTGGCCAGTTCCTCTAAACGGCCTAAGCTGCCCTGGGGCTTGGTCAGATTATCCAGCCTTTTTTGGGTTTCCTGAATTAACACGCCGTCTATTTTTTCAATCTTTCCTATCACACTATTTAACTTTTTCACCGGAAGGTTCCTCCTTGTGTTATTTTTAACGGACAGGCACAGAGGCCTGTCCCTGCGATATTCTTGTTTCGGGCGGACGCACCCTTCGGGCACAAGCAAGGCCCGCCCCTACTTTATTTTTACAGGAATGCCGGCCTGCATCCAAATAACCTCGTCGGCCTTGCGGGCAAACATTTGATTGGCAATTCCCAGTAAATCCCGGAACCTTCGGCCTAACGGATTATCCGGGATAATGCCGCTGCCCACTTCATTAGAAACTACCAGCACTGCCGCCGGGTGCCCGGAGATACCCTGAATTGTCCGCTGCAAGGTCTTGAGAATCTTACTATCCGAAAAATGTTCCAACAAAAGGTTAGTCACTAACAACCCTAAACAGTCAATAATCACCACGTTATATTGCCTGCCGATATTACCCAAGGCCGCGGATATATCCCGGCCTTCCTCCACAACCTGCCAATGGCCGGGCCTGGACTTTTTATGCCGTTTTATCCTTT
This sequence comes from Candidatus Omnitrophota bacterium, assembly GCA_043809065.1. GTDB lineage: Bacteria > Omnitrophota > Gorgyraeia > JAFGHF01 > JAZDEE01 > JAZDEE01. The sequence continues at coordinate 3,209 of JAZDEE010000091.1, forward strand.
GCTTCATTTCCGGATCCGGATGGACACAAGTAGCGATATAAGCAACGTTGCGGCTCAACTTTTCCGCCAGCTCTACCGCGTAACTGCTTTTCCCGCTCCTCGCCCCGCCTAAGACAAAAACAAGCTTGGCCATTATTTATCCTTATTTTTGAAGTTAGAAAATGGAAGATAAAAGCTTGAAAATAGAATTTCCAGCTTCAAACTTCTATCTTCCAGCTTCAATAATTTATGTAACAAAGAGTTCGTCATTCCGGCGGACAGGCTGGGTCATAATTGTTTTTTGTTGTCATTCTCCGCGAAAGCGGAGAATCCAGAATTTTTCTCCGTCGGAAGAATTTCTAAAGATGCCTGGATTGTCTGGTCAAGCCCGTGGCTTCGCCCCGAGGCGAGCCAGACAATGACAGAAAAAAGGCAATTATGATCCAGTCTATTCGCCGGTATGACGGTCGTTTGGGTATCCCGCTGCGGAAGTCAGGAAAGTACTATTTACACATTGCCCCAAAAATAAAAGCCTCTGGCGTTATTAACACCAGAGGCTGCACCCTGTTTTACTTAGCCTCAAATAAAAAAGACTCTCACTCTATCCTTCGTAGAGCTCAAACGTACTCTTTTAATTTGGGCAGGTCTTCTGACTTCCTC